>NZ_JASJOR010000011.1:0-267225 GCF_030068545.1 Xanthocytophaga flava
GCTACATTCTTGTCCACAGCTACATTCTTGTCCACAGCTACATTCTTGTCCACAGCTACATTCTTCCGTAGTCCATTATAAGCCACTATCATCAGAATATTGCACTGATAGGAGCCAAAGTCCCATTCAGTTCGATCTATGGATAAACTAATCTTGCCTCTAGGTAAAAACAAGGTCAATAAGAGACATACTTGCTGATAATCAAATGTGTACTCTTTAAAAAAAGCCTGAATTCTCCGTTGAGCAGATTCAACTTTTGACTTGGATTCCATATGAAGAGCCACCTCCTGAAACTGTACTTTTCGACTTTCTATCAAGCCTAAGACAAACGAAGAAATAAATTTTTTACGGGCTAAATTCTTCGCTAACGGAACTTTGTCTAAAATTTTAATAACTTGCTCACTGATGATTGTTTTCATCCTCAAAGGTTGGTTTGGTGGCTTGGTCGCTCCAAATTTCAACCTTTTTGTTTTCTATTGCTACTTTTCCTCGGGTAGAGTATGGTTGATGGTATAGTTATATACTTGGTTTTAGATACTTAAAGTAAAACTTTCAATGGAGGCATATACTCTGGCTATCATCTCGACCAAAAATACGGAATCTTTATTCGGTTCGTTTTCATAGGAAGAAAGTCCTGTTTCAACAGTATCAAAGAAATACAATGCCTTATTTTTTAGTATGTGAGCAGCACCTCTTTCGTCCAGTTTCAGGGCTTTAATCAACAAGGTTGCATGCATCATAATCATTCGCAATTCATCACATACAGACACATCATCGGCTCTATGAATCAGACTTTTCACTTCGGGTAATAACTCAACAAGCTCTGCTCTGGGTGTGCTGAATCTTTCCTCTTTTGACATTTGACGGTTCCTCCTTTTTAATGGTAAACTTCCTTTGATTCAATAGGCAAAATGGTTGTGTGATTTACAAAGTATGTAAGGTATTAAAGACCTCTAACGAAATTGACAATTGAGGTATAGGCTTTAGCTGACAGGTAGATAAAGAAGAGAGAAGCGCTAGCTGAAGAGGGGTTCTCGGTTTCAATATTTTCCAATATAGTATGCAGAACAGTCAGAGTATCTTGTTTCAATCCACCTGCAGGATCATTTTTTGAGACATCTGATTGACCTATCGCTTCTACTACATGTTCAATAATTGTTTTTAAATATAAAATACATGCATCATAACTTTCATCTTTATCGATTAGCCCCTCAATTTCTTTTAGTGATGTAATCAGTTCTGATCTGAGTGCACTGCTTGCTTTTCCCTGAGCCATGTTGCTTTCGATACCTACGTTAGATTAGAAGTCACTAAAACGCTATTGCTTACGTACTAGTCATCGGATCTGTAACTGACAGGTTATCTTCTTATGGTCCTTTGCAAGAGAAGAGGCATAGCTTAGTGTATAGACTTTAGCCATGACTTTATGTATCATACTCGAACGGATTACGATCTGATCAAGCTCATTCCTGTTGTTCTTACCTATTTCTCTACCTTGAGCACTCAATGATAAAGTGGAAAGTAGCAGGTATTCATTCCATGCTTTTACTGATCCTGTTCAGAGGTTTTATTTTCTAAAAGGAGGCGGATAATGGCTGTCAGATATGCTCACTATCGGGTGTTATACTTGGCGGGTAATTCTTTTGATATTGTATCGTAAAAGTTATGACAGCCAATGACTCATCTGAGGTCATGTTTGATTTTTTAAGGCTTCTTTGTCACATGCTTTGGTTTAATATTGTCAAATGTAACTTAAAAAAATACAATAAGGATACAAAATACAAAAAATATTTGCAGATAGTGGTAAAATGCAATAGCAAAAGTAGGTTAACACCACTGACACTGATAGGCAGTATGTGTATCATACCAATGCTGTTAGTAACTACAAATCTTCCAGATTACTTTTTCGTTTTTGCTTAAGCCTTTTGTAGAAAGATGGAGAGAATCCTGTTATTTTCTTAAACTGATTTGATAAATGGGCTACACTGCTGTAATGCAACTGGTAGGAAATCTCAGTAAGAGTAAGCTCATTATAGAGTAGAAGCTCTTTCACTTTTTCAATTTTATGCAGAATAATAAACTGCTGAATGGTTATTCCTTTTACCTGTGAGAAGATATTGGAAAGATAGGTATAGTCATATCCTAGTTTTTCACTGATATAATCCGAATAATTTATAGTAGGCAACTTCACTGAATAGTGAATCATTTCGGTAATAAGATTTTTGATTTTCTCAATCAGAATACTTTTTTTGTCATCCATTAACTCCAGTCCTGACTGAAATAAATTTGTCTTTAGCTGATCGTGTTGTTTAGCAGAAAGATCTTCCCTAACTTCGACCATACCCAACTCAAGTGCAGTATAGTCAAGCCCTAATTTCCGGAGTTCTTCCTTTACAATCAGTTTGCATCTCAAACTGACCATGTATTTAATATAAAGTCTCATATGTTTCTCTGTAACTCCTGCCTTTGTTATGTATACTCTCCTGCTTCTTGTCTTATATTCCTTTCTCACAGTATGCTATTTGTATCTTATTTCCTGAATCAGATACAAGAAAAGCCCATAGATTGTCTATTTATAATTCTATAAATCAGGATCTGTAAACGAAGGACGCTAACTGTACGGAAAGAGTGGAGATCAGAATGGTTGGGTAATAATGAGTAGTTGAATACCTCTTTCTTTCTGACGGATCGTTACACATAGTGATGACTTGAATTATTGATTTGTCATCAGTATTTACAGTTTATCCTGTTTTTATATCTGTTTGTAGTATATCCGCCAGACTAATCAGTGAAAGATATAAGAAATTTTCAGAACTATGTAATGCTTTCCCGAAGAAGAAAACCCACCTTTACCAGATAGTATATCTTCTAAAAAAACTATTCCCTGAATATAAAGATAAATTTTAGGATTTACTATGAGGTTTATTCCTTTTACTCAACTTTATGAACAATTCATACCAAAACAAACACTCCAGGACCTTAGTCGAACCTTTTAAAATTGTTGGTGACTGGAATTGTCAGCTAAAAAAACTACAGGAAATGTTTCCGCAACTGACCAATGCTGACCTGCATTTTCAAACAGGCAAAGAAGAGCTCCTGCTTGCCAGAGTAATGAACCGGCTCAATAAGGAACGAATAGAAGTAATAGAGATCATTCGAAAAGGACAAGTAAAGAGAGTAATATAACAGGAAATGGTTTGCCCCTCCATAGAATCTTTTAGTAGCAATATCTAACTGATCAAAACTTCATCGCCTTTATACCCTGAGGCTGTACATTCACATAACAGGTATTGTCTTGCGTAAAGGTTCTTATGTAATAGTATCTCTGAAAGAATAAAAAAGTAGAAATAAGACAGAAGTCTGACACACTATAACTATCTCATTGTAAAATATTTATCCGCAGTATGCTACATACTAATACTTTTTTTAAAACGTTTACACTGAAGCGGACAGCAATGTAATGGATCTGATTTTTCTCTTTTTTCAACTGAATTGTATACAATGGGGTTTCTTAATTTTTTTACACAGGAGATAGCAATTGACTTAGGTACTGCCAATTTTTTAATAGAGCAAAATGAGAAAATAGTAGTAGAGCAACCTTCAATCATAGCAGTAGATAGCCGCACCAATCAAATGATTGCGTTTGGACATCAGGCTTATTTAATGGAGGGAAAGACCCATGAATCAATTCGAACAATACGTCCGCTTCGGGGTGGCGTTATAGCTGATTTTAAAGCTGCCGAGCAGATGATCAAAGGAATGTTACGGATGATTCCTCTGAAAAACAGATGGGCAACTCCCAGCTTTCGTATGGCCATTTGTATTCCTTCCGGTATTACAGAAGTAGAGAAAAGGGCTGTGCAGGATTCAGCAGAATATTCAGGTGCCAAAGAATTATATCTGATTCATGAACCTATGGCGGCGGCTATTGGAATCGGACTGGATGTAAAAGGGGCAACAGGACATATGATTATAGATATTGGAGGAGGTACTACGGAGATTGCTGTAATTTCACTGGGTGGAATTGTCTGTGACGAATCTTTACGGGTTGCTGGGGAGAATTTTGATGAAGATATTGTCGATCACATGCGAACGAAACATAACCTGTTGATTGGAAGATTTACGGCTGAACAAATTAAAATTGCTGTGGGAGCTGTTGGCTATGATCTAAAGACCCCTCCGCCCAACTTTAGTGTAAAAGGCCGTAATTCATTCACAGGAATGCCACAGCAGGTACAGGTTGGCTACCAGGAAATAGCTCATTGCCTCGAAAAATCAATTTCAAAGATCGAAGAGGCTATCATGAGGGTGTTGGAAAATATACCCCCTGAACTGTCTTCTGACATTTATCAGTCAGGTATTTACCTGACTGGTGGTGGAGCTATGCTGCGGGGCTTAGATCAGAGAATTGCTGCCAAAACTCATTTACCAGTTCATGTGGTAGATGATCCATTACGGGTAGTGATGAAAGGAACTTCAATAGCCTTAAAAAATAGTAAAAACTTCTCTTTTTTAATGAAGTAAGACATCCTGGCAAACAGCTATCAAATTGTATCTTTTTCTGCTGGTTTATCAGATTATCTGATAAATAATAAAAGCCGAGGTATCCGAAACGAATTTGATGTCCACCAGGATATAGTGCGTATGAGAGCTCAGGAAGTCAGTAATAGTATTGGCTAACTCGACTCCGTTTGTCGCTGCTAAATGTGTTGTGCTCAGATTTTTGAAGTAAATCATAGGAATGAAGTTAAATAGACAGATGTATGAATAAAGAAAGAAAATATTAGGGAATAGACTCAAGCAACCTTTCCACAGATGTCACACTGGTATAAAGCAGGTTTTCATTCAATGATCCGTTTGACATCGATCCATATGAAAAAGGAACTGTATTCGTAACTGAGTAATTGCCTGGAGAAGATTGTTCTTTATAGCAGGTATGAACCAACTCTCCTTCCAGCCACTTCAGATTATCATCTATCTGCTCAATACAGAGTAGTATCTGAGAATTATATAGAAGAAGCTTTGTATTCTGTAGGTACTCTAGTATCTGCTCACAAATCTGCATAGAAGAGTAAATATCTCCTTCTGGCCTTCCCTGATGCAACAACAGTTGAGATTTCAGCAACTGCAGGTCATACTTAAAATTATTCGTTTCCATTTTTTAATAGTGATGTATCTTAAAGGTATATCTGTTTCGATGGTAATACGTTTTTAAACGTGTGCATGAAAAATGATAATTCCATACTGTATAGTAGGAAAGAGTGAAAGATGAAACAGAAAAAGTATTGAAACTGCTTTGTATAAACATAACGTTTAGTTAAAGATGATAGCAGATTGATCCCAGTCCCATTGCTGGTGACAAACACGGATAAAATCTACGTAGTCTCCTTCGATACAGGTATTGCTCACCCCATCTACAAGATTAAAGTTTCCTTTCCAGGGCCAGCAATGAATGATAACCCTACCACTTTTTAGTTTCAGATCATAAAACTGGTTTCCGCACTTTCCTGTATATTTTTTCCACTCATCCATTTTTGTCCTGTTACTATTCTTGCCAACATGAGATCCTGAATTAATTATCTTTTGGCAGGTGTATCCAGAGAGTCTGCCGGTATGGAATCGTATAATTCCATCATTGCTTTTAGTGTATTATTGATCAACTCATTAGTCGATTTTTTATAAAGTAGCTTATAGGTAGTGCTTATTTTATCCGGATGCATAAAGTCAGGTTTTTGAGGCATCCCAATCAGTTGAGATCTGGTCCAGACTATAGTATCATCGATTTGTTCGATACAGGTGTGGATCTGAAGCTGATAAGAGAGAAGCTCTGAATTGAGCAGAAAGACAAGAATTTGTTCACAGACAAAGATCGGCTTTATTCCCTGGCCCCAGGTTTGATTCCGGCATTGAATAAGTCTGGAGCTTAAGAAAGCCAGCTCAGATTTAAATCCATTGACTGTATTCTCCACTACCATTCTTTCTCGGTTTAGTATGTTTTAATTTTTTTTTCCGCTTATTTACTTAACAGGTTCTACTCTGTTCATTGATGAGTCAGGCTATTGTTTATCGTCTTTTTGACTAACTAAATAACTATATTTCTTCACAACTAGTAATGGATAGACTATAAATGTACTGCCATTTATTCTACGATGTGTTATATATGTCTCAAGTAAGTTTACATATATCACAGTTCGAAAAACGAGAGAATTTTCCACAGAAAGAGTATTGATTCCGGACAGTCTCCTTCTACTGTTTTATCAGGGATATAATCTGGTCTCTTGCTTTGCGTGACTCAGGAAAGTTCATAAGCATCCATACATGCACCATCTCCGCATACTCGTAGTAATGGATAGTTGATTTCTCTTTTTGCATCAGAACCATCAGCTTGCGCGCATCCGCGGCCAATATATCCCGTGATCCAATAAATAGATACATAGACGGCAGCCCTGCCAAAGAACCATTGATAGGGCTAACCATAGGATTATGCACATCTGTATCTCCTGCGTAACTAATACCTGCTTTTTGTAATCCTTCTATGCCTAGAAACGGGTCCAGCGGATCTATAGCCTGTATGGCAGGGTTGGTCAGAGAGATATCCAGCCAGGGAGATAAGAGAAAAAGTTGACCGGGTTGGGTAACTTTTTCCTGTTGCAGTTGCTGACTGAGCGCCAGGGCAAATCCTCCACCAGCAGAATCTCCCATAAGAATCAAATTGTGAGCAGGTACACGATCAAGTAGTTCTTTATACAATGGAATCACCATTTGAAAGGCATCCTTGTAAGTAAAACCGGGAGCAAGCGGGTAATCAGGAGTGGTAATGCTGCATTGAAGATTTTGTACCAGGAATGCCATAAAAGTCCAGTGTTGTCTTACAAAGTTCTGTACATAGGCTCCACCGTGAAGGTATAAAATGTGTTTGACTGACCGACTGTGTTTGGGATGCAATGTAAAAACAGGACGTCCCTGTATAAAGGTTTGTTCTACGAGACAGGTATCATATATTTTCTTAGGAGGTTTGGGACACTGATAGAAATCGAATTTCCCAAAGTCAAACTGCATCTTTAAGAAACTTTTCTTACGGATAAGTCTTAGAAAGACAATAAAAGCTTTGCTTTTTATACTGGCCATAGAATGGAGAAAGTTAAATGATCATGGCCAACCTCAAACAGTCAGGTATGAAAGATTTTTTGAAAAACGGGCTGATTCCTCATCCGGTAAAACATAAAGAACAATGCCGTAATAACCGGAAACAAACAGGCGGCAACAATCACACTCCAGCTTAAACGGATCTGGCGGCTCACATAATAAGAGATAATTCCTTCCAGCAACAGACCCAGAAGAGCTATCGCAACAAAGGTGTATGCCAACAGGTTCAGTCCTTTTTGGCCTGCAAGGTGAAATAAGCTCATAAGAGCAAGCAAGATAAAGTTAACGGAAAACAAGATGGGTATCCCCAGATACAAAAGCCATCCGGCAAAAGGAAACAAATAATATAACAACCACAGGACCAATGTGGATGCCAGCCAGCCTACCAGAATCTGATACATGGTTTTTTTATGCCAGAAAGCAAGTAATGCTGCATAGGAAAGTAAAATAGTACAGAAGCATAGCGGATACACCGCCCACGTAACATGGTGATTGATCATCAGATCGATGAGTAAAGTAGCCAGTATACCTGAGAATAAAAGAATCGCAACGATTTGCCACAAGAGGTGTTTCAGCACATATTTATCTTCTGCAGGTAATTGCAATACATTGGTCAGGTTTAATTCGGTGGCTGTGGGTCCTTTATACCCTGATTCTCCTACCACTGTACCACAAAGCGGACAGCTTTTCATCTGAGTTTCCAGTTCCACGCCACATTGTTTGCAACTAATCATAGGGTATTGGTCGGGTTGTTCTGTGTCTTACATACCTTCGTAACTCATCATCTTTACTCCGTGATCCCTCATACTTTTTCTGACAGATCCTAGCTAATGACTTTTACGGGGATACCTTCTCCTATCAGTATGGAAACAAACTCTTGTTCCAACTGGTGAGAAGTTGTGATATTGCCAAAACTGAGTATTAGTTTGTCTTCGAATCCAATAACGCCACAATTTACTTTCAGCACTTTGTTGGGTGGTGGAGGAATAAACTGGAAATACTCAATAAGGCGGTCAGCCTGCGGACTAAATGAAACCTTTCCCAGATTCGTTATCACCCCGCTGTATTTGCGGGTTCCTTCAATGCTATAGGTAAAATACAAGATGAGTGACTTGATAAAAAGAGGTGTATTCTTCAGCAATACATTTCGCTCAGCTCCTACATTTCTCGAAATAATCTTATTGATCAGCTTCACATCTGTTTCCAGTTGCATCAGATGATGAACCGTTTTGAGAATTTCTTCGAATGTATATTTTCCCAGGCGCAAATCAATCTCCGGAGTCACAAACAGAGAAAAGTTTCTCATTGTTTTTGAGTGGTAAAGCTTTCGTAGATTAATCGGTACCTGTATGCGAAAAACCTTTCTGCTTCTGCGTTTTTTAGCTGGTGAAAGTTGATTATAGATGGTTTGAAGTGCAGACAGATAGACTCCAACCAGATAAACAGTAAGGGTTACATTATATTTTCGGACAATAGCTATGATTTCCTTTGCAGGAATAGAAAAAGAGAGTACTTCAAATCGAGGCAGAGGCTTAAGACGAAACGGTAAATGGAAAGCTGTAGGAATCTTTAGTGGGAAGGGTAAACGTTCCTGGAAATGAGTAGAAAAGGCATCTTCAAATTCTTCCGCAGATGGGGTCTCCTCAGGTTTCAGATAAGACAGCGCATCTGTATCAATCAGACAACATACCTCAAAATAGGTCAGCAAGAGTGAGTTTAAAAACTCAAATGCTCCTTTTCCGTCTGTAAGAATGTGTGAAAACTCAACACTGACTTTATTTTCTTTGAGCAGAATACGGAAAATAAGCTCATTCTTTTCAAACGAACGACAGAGCAGCCCCAAATCCGGTCTGACAGCCATCTTCTCATTATAGTATTGAAGATAATACCAGAAAAACCCTTTTTTAGGCTTCATCTTATAATAGGGAAACCGTTCTTCCAGGCGCTGTACAGCCTCCAGAAATGGCTTGATTTTCACTCTGTCTTTCAACACTGCCGATAGACGAAAGACAGTCGTTAGTTCTCTGCTTTGAATAGCTGGATAAATCTTAGCCGCATTATCCAGTCGCAACCAGAAATCCTTTGAAGCTTCCGGCAAAGAAATCTCCTTCTCAGAAGTTGGTTTCGGCGAAGAATCTCGCTTAACTGTCTTTTTCTCTATCACCATACCTTATTCACTTTGACTAGATCATCCTTCTCAAAATGATACCTGCCTACACGTTGAGAACTGTAAAAAAAATGTACCTGACGCTCTGACAATCTGTTAAAAATATCAGATTATCAGAGGCTTGGCGAGAAGGCCAGAATAGTGTTTGTCCATTTTCTTTACACAAAATTCATCCAGGAACTTTCATCTGAATATTCCTCAACAGCTTTTACTTTATTTTCAAACCGGAAAGAGCAAAACAAAGCTGATACTTCCTGTTGTACCATACATAAGCAGTTTTCTGCCAGTTCTTTTCTGAATCCATCTTCACCCAGGTCAATTACATATCCCATGCAGATAATCCTGGCCAAAATCTTACCAAGCTCTACCTGTTTCCGTTGTGATAAGGTACAATGAAGCTGAAAACTTAACTCTTTTTTGAAGTACTGGCAGGCGAGGGCTGTGGGAGGGAAGTCTTTCAGAAATTCAAACAAATTTTCTTGTTTTTGCTTTTTCATCATTCGTATAATACTTTCTCCGATCTGTGAATACAACATTTCATTAGCTCCTTCAAAAATCTGAAAGGCGCGGCTGTCAATAATGCCACTTCCACCAATATGACTGGTACGATACCCCCTTGCCCCTGAAAGTTGAACCAGCACCTGGGCAGACTCCTGCATCAAATCCGTAACTACTGTTTTGATACAGTTCGCTTCCAGGCCTTCGGATGCCAGATCCTGATCTATCCCACTGATGCGGCTGCTTCGTACACACATCGCAGAACATAGCGTATACGCCGATTGAATCCGCCCGATCTGAAACTGAATCTGATCCATTATGAGAAGGCTACCTGCTCCTACTTTGCGGGTAGTGCAATGGCTTGTGGTTTCATCCAGCATTCGTTTTATAAATCCCATCGCCATACCTGGAAACTGCATCCGGCTGCGATGCAGAATATCCAGCATCATCTGTATGCCTGTAGACTGAGGCTGTAATTTATAGGTTGAAGGAACCTGCAGGTCTAATGTATTGAGTCCATAGGGGATAAGAGAAAGGCCCAGATTATCATAATACTCTTTTACATGGATATGCTGTCTGGGCTGGGTGTTATCACAGATGAAAAAGTCAATATCTCTGCCCAGTTCACCTGTTTGGCTTTCTTTCTTGCAGGCAATCAGCCAATAGTTGGCCAGGCCTGTTAGTCCCTGCCAGTGCTTGGTTCCCCTGATATGGTATCCATCTTCTGTCTCGGTGTAACGGGTCTTCATATTCAATGCATCACTGCCATAAGCAGGTTCGGTAATCATAAGTCCTCCCATATTTTGATGTTGGAGAAACCGGTCAAAGATTTCCTCTTTGACCTGCTCATTTGCATATTTCGTGACAGGTTGTAGAAAGAGGGCAATATTGATTCCGAAGATCAGTGAAAGAGACAATGATTCGTAAGAAGCTGCAGCCAGAAGTGACAGACACTCTTTTGCAATGACTCCTCTTCCTCCAAATTGCTCTGGAATGGCAACCGCCAGGGGATTTTCGGTCAGTATAGTATGCATCAATTCTGCTGATAGATCTCTGTTGGAAACAGTAGTTCTTTCTTTTCCCCGAAAAAGCTGTTGTAAAGTTAGTTTGAAGTCTTTTATGAAGCTGTCAAACTCAATGTGGTTGATTACTGCATCCATGCCTGGCTAAAATTTATAGGTTATGATTGATAATACTATTTTCAGGGTCTGATGGCTCCTTAGCTTACCTACAGACAGAAAACCAACCTGTAGGTAAGTGAGCATTATCAGATGATTCTTTATTTTGGGAACTACCTACTTCAACAATAAGTAAACCTTTAGGTAAAGGCAATAAGAGCAAACAGGCAGTGTATGAGGGAAGAATTAAAAGCAATGGAAAAGAATTGCCTCTACTACAAGTTGACAAGCTATTTTGAGCCCCAGCGGCTTGAACAGACTAAAGAAAGAAGTGACTATAAAAGGTAGGTTCAACTAGTTTCAGCAATCAGTCAATATACTGTTACATAATCGAAGGATTATTCCCCGAATTCCTCTATAAGATAATATTCATGGGCTAACAAAGTTTCTAAAGAACAGATTTTCTCTTCCATATTCAACAAACGTTGCTCTGCCTTTTTTCCATGATAAGGGGTAAGTATGTCTTTTCTTCCTGTCCTGAGTTGATTTTCCAGAAAATCTATCCGGATTTGGATAGCAGCTATTCGTTGTCTTATCAAGGAAATAATCTGTGTATGGACCCAGTTCAGCATCTTGGTTGTGAGGCGATTTTGCATAATTAGTGAGGGTAAAAAATGAGTCCTTCTCTAGTGAAAAGGTAAAGCCATGATAAACGATCTACTCAGAGAGAGTGTCGTCTCCTTTTCGTGAAGTAAGCGTCAGATGAATAAGATTTGCAATATATTCCTTTGTCACACCATATTGTGAGGCAAGCCGGTTTATTTGAAAGTCTTGTTTGCCCAGATCAACCAAGGCCCAGGACATGCGTGTGGAAATATAGCGTTCGATTGTCATATGGGTAGGGTTTATCTGTATACTCTATAACAGTATTATCCCAGATTCGTTCTGACTGGATTATTCCCTGCCCTGTTTCATACTTTTAATCACATTGACTTTTCTTCAACTTTATCCTTACCTCCATAAAGTATTTTCTGGCTTACAGACATGGAATGGGCATTTAGTGAAACTTTAGGCTACTCTTCATTAGGTATATAGTTGTTTACAGGGACATGTATACGTCAACAAAATGTGTGATTTATATAACTTTTTTTAAAAATGTGTAAAACTTTATCTTGTAAAACAGGCCAGCTTTGTGAAAAACAATAAGGCTTGTTGCTAGTATGGTATGATGCTTCAGGGCAAAGTCGTGGGTAAATTAATTTATGGCTGCTTCAAGTAGATCCTGGCTGGATACGAGTTGGGGATTTGACAGATGTTACTATACAGCCGAAAAAAGCATTCCAGACAAACCTGCCGACAAAGATAATTCCTGATTGAACTAGTATTTTGTATTTGGTCCACAATATAAAATGCCGTGTTGTCTGGTGCGCAGTTGACCAGATACACATATGTAGTATGAAAGCTGCTTAAAGCCTGGCTAGTTTAACCAGGCTTTTTGATTTACCTGGTTTGAGTTTGGTTAATACAAAAAAACACAGACAGAAAATCTGCCTGTGTTTTGCGGAAACCTAGTCAGCATGTGCAACTAAAAAAGATTTTCTACAAACAGGATACCCTTCGTACTAATACACCAGGTATGAGTAACAGGCTCTGTTTTATTCTTTTATTATAGAATATCTATCGTTTAAAAATTGCACTGCACCTTTTCACATAAACAAAAATATACTAAACTTCTATCAACCAATTGTCTTAGTACCATATCCTCTTTTAGCCTATATTTTTCTTCAATACACATAATGATTTGCTAGTGAGCACCAATCCGCGTCAGGTAAAGGTACAAAGGAATTTAGCTTCAACTATTACATATGTTTACTCATTTGTTATATTATTCACATGTATACTGCTTACTAACCGAAGATACTACACATGATGTCAAACAATGGTCTCAGACAGGTTCAGAAGTGCTTTTCGGTTGCATTGAATGAGTTGCTCATTGCAATCATTCCGATATATATTTGGGCTATTGAGAGAACTATCAAAATCAATGATGTATAGCAATTGAGATCTGGCCCAAATCAGATTGTCATCAATTTGTTCGATACAGGTGTGGATCTGAAGCTGATACAGGAAAAGATCAGATTGTGGCCTTTCATAATACTGAAGACAAGTGAGAATGTGCTCACCAACCTGAATGGAAGCAAGGTCTTGCTGTCCATAGGTTTGTCTTCTGCAATGCAGAAGCTTTATGCGCAGGCAAGCTAGTTCACATTTAAACTCTATAACTGAATCATGTCCCCTCATTCTGTGCCTGTTTATTATATGTTAGCATGCCAACTTCTTAAAGATAGGAGTATTACCTGACAATCCATTCAATTATAGGTTTTTCTTTATAATCACCTGCTATCTTCTGCAGATTAGATCATTTCTTGTCTACTCCTTTTAGGAAAGAGAGGCTATATAACTAGAGTTATTTATCTGATTTTACATATTTACTAACAAAAGCTTTTTATACTCGATTTATCAGGTTACCTTTATATGATTCCGCTTAAAAAATGTGAGTTCTCACAAGCATGGTAGCAAAAATATATTAAGTGCTAGTTTACGGATAACAATCTGTCTACAGCTTTTAAAGGGACCCGCCTTGCTATTTAATGACTTTTACTCGCTTCCTTTTTTGCCTTTCTATACTTTAAAGAATCTTCATGTAGTCATTTTACCCATTTCCTTCTCGGCTTGTTTTTATAGTCAGTAACAAAAGCTCTTATCCTGTCTATCTGCTCCTGCCTATTATTTACTACCAAATTTATTACTTCTTTCACCTGTTTTATCTTTACAGCTTTTCGTATGGATGAAAAATAATTACTACTACATTATATGAATCCCGTATTTTCCTCCATACTGTCTGCAACAGGCTCTCATATCCCCACTATCCAGATTGCTAATGATTATTTTCTTGATCACACCTTCTTTGAGAAAGAAGGAATAAGCTTACAAAGCGAGAATAGTCGTGTTATCAATAAGTTTAAAGAAATCACAGGCATTGGTGAACGCAGATATGCACAGCCCGAACAGATGGCTTCCGATTTAGGTTATCTGGCAGCTAAGGATGCGCTTAAAAGTTCGGGTATTGATAAAGAAACACTGGACTATATTATTGTGGCGCACAATTTTGGAGATATTACCTATCACAGCAATCGTAGCCGGATGGTTCCCTCACTTGCCTCACGGATCAAGCAACATCTGGAAATTACCAACCCGGATTGTGTTGCTTATGATATTGCTTTTGGATGTCCGGGATGGTTACAGGCCTTGATTCAGGCACATTATTACCTTCAATCGGGAGAGGCGCGCCACTGTCTGGTGATTGGTACTGAGACTTTATCACGTGTAATTGATCCACACGACCGAAATTCGATGTTATTTGGGGATGGAAGTGGGGCAGCTATCTTAAGTGCCTCTCCATATAATGGTTCAGGTATTATCAGCCATAATACACAAACGTATGCTCATGAGTATGCTCAATTGTTACAAATGTCCCATTCCTACAATCCTGACTATACCGGGCAGGAAGATGTTTTTCTAAAGATGAATGGGCGGAAATTATATGAGTTTGCCCTTACTCATGTGCCTAGGGTTATTGAAACTACCCTGCACAAAGCAGGTCTTCATCTTTCACAGATCAGAAAAGTTTTAATTCACCAGGCCAATGAAAAAATGGATACCGCCATTGTGCAACGGTTGTTTCAACTCTATGGAATGCCTCAGCCAGACCATGCGTCTCTGGAAGATCTGATGCCTATGACCATTGCCACTTTGGGTAATTCATCTGTAGCCACCATACCTACTTTGCTTGACCTGATTTGTAAAGGACATTTGGAAGGTCAGCAGTTTCTGCCTGGAGATAAGGTGGTTATGGCCTCTGTGGGGGCTGGTATGAATATCAATGCCCTGGTTTATCAGTTTTAATCTATCTGATAAGCTAGGGCATGTGGGTGGGTGTCAGCACTGATCTAACTTGCCAGCTTTACCCGTATGGCACTAGGACCTTTTTCATTTTTCTCAATCAGGAAGGTAACCCTATCATTTTCTTTGATCGGTTGTGACAATCCATTGGCATGGACAAATACACTTTGCTGACTTTGTGAATCTTTGATAAATCCATACCCTTTGGTTTCATTGTAGAAAGTAACCTTGCCTGTACGGATATTGTCTTGCGGATTAGTACTCTGACGACTTACTCCAATGCTGATCTCTTCATTTTTAATCACTCTTTTTTGTTTGGGATCGGGTGGGGTAGAAGACAGGTAACCATCTGCATCTACATAGACAAACATTGCCTCCATATCTTTTCCTTTGTCAGAGTGTGTTTTTCGTTCGGCCTTTCTTTCTGCTTTTTCTTTTTTTCTCTTTAGTTTTTTAGCTATGTTCTCTTTTTTACTGAATGTTTCACTGGATCTTGCCATAAGATAATGGGTTTATAAGATAAAGGGATTAGGTGAGAAAAGAACAGGCAGACGTTGAAAAGCTGTTACAAAAGAATGCACAGAGACACTTTTACCCTATAAAGTATATTCCGGACTACCTGCTATACTGCATTTTAGAGGGATTGGAAAAGAGGATACGCAAGCAGAGGGTATTGATTGAGTAGCGCTAAAAGCCCGGTAAAACGGGGAGCAAGTTACGATAAATTCCTGATACTACTTCTCTTTATTATTTTTTTCCTGCAAAACAGCTTATATAGCTTCAGAATAGAGATAATGAAATATATTTAACTGATAATGAAATATTTATTGGATTATATTTTTTATTACCAATGAATAAGGCTACCTTTATAGAACATCTTAAAAACAATAATTTAATGCAACAAGGTACAGTAAAATTTTTTAATGAAGCGAAAGGGTTCGGATTCATTAAATCCAACTCTTCAAACGAAGATATTTTTGTTCACGTTTCAGGCCTGATTGATCAAATCAATGAAAATGATCAGGTAACTTTTGAAGTAGAAAGAGGTAAAAAAGGTCTGAATGCGGTTAATGTTCAGTTGGTTTAATATATCTGATATATATAATCCCTTTAAACAAAAGTCTCTGCCAAAGAGACTTTTGTGTTTTTAGCAGTCTCCATTCCACCAATCTGTCCCCAGTTGTCTCATGATAGTATCCCGCGAATTACGAATTGGCAATCTGGTACTGGTTCCGGAGCTATGGGAAAATCAGTTTTTTAATGTACTGGAATTATATTCTGAAGAATGTTCTGTTTCGCCAACGGTTAAAGCTGAATCAAGGATTGCTTCCTATCGGATTTTACAACCTATTCCGATAACAAGTCCGTTGTTGGAAAACTTTGGATTTACCATGGAAAAGCATAGCCATTTGTCACTTACCAACTATTTTATTTTACGGCAGGGCGCCCAGTGCCTATACCTGAATGCGCAGCTTCAGCCTATCAGTTCTCCCTCAGTTCCAGTGTTTGTAGTCAACTATCGCATTGAATACTTTCATCAGTTACAGAATGTCTTTTTTGCTATTACCGGACAGGAGCTATCTATTTTTGCTTCCCTTCGGTAATATACCTATCAGTAATACACGTATCACACCAACAACCTTTTATCCCAACAAAAATGGAAACCCTCACCCAACAAACCACAATACGCATAGATGGCGAAACCTACATGGGCCTGACAACACATGCAGATCTGGGCACGCAACCTTATGAACGCAAACTGACTTTATGGATAGTAGTGGAAGATCACCATACCTGGGACAAAATGAATAAATGTCTCCAGGCCCGTCAATCCATGCGGGTCAAAGTTACAGGCAGATATAGTGGATTGTTTTATATTGTAAAGATGGAAGATATGGCACGAGGCGCGGCTTTCGTTCTGAAAAATGACGGGCCTTTTGTAATCTTTAAAGACAATTAATTACATTCTTGCTCAACACAGGCAATAATCCATGCTGAACTTCCTGCCTTGCTTAAAAGTATCGTACTCAGGCAGTGGCGTTGTAGACTATTCATCCATACCAGAAATTTCACTTCCTACACTACTCTCCCAGATTAAATACACAGATAGGGCATTTCTCTTTATACCTGTTGCGTACTTTTTACGGCTATGCCGGATTGCCTTATACTGAGAGATACTTCTAGTAAGAGCATATCTATATAGCTTATCTATCTCATCAGCTACTAAAAGAGATTCATTGAATTGAGTTATTTAAATTAGAAAAGGAAACAAATGATGCGCAAAAAACAAATCCTGGATACATCGCAGGGCAGTCAGGCTGCCGCTCAGTTTGAATGGTTGAATCTGAGTACACTAGCACAGGTAGAGTTTTCGTCCGAATCACCGGAGTATCCTATTGAAGAGGCTCTGGAAGTAGAAGGAGGAAAAGGATGGCGTTCTGCTTTGCCTGGAAAACAATTCATTCGTATTGTATTTGATATACCACAAACCATTCACAAGGTTTTTCTGCTTTTTGAAGAAAACGTTCAGGCCCGCACACAAGAGTTTGTCCTACGTTATTCGTCTGCCGGAAAAGAGTCCTTTCACACTATTGTTCTGCAGCAATATACCTTTAGTCCACCACATACCACAAACCAGCTTGAAGTATATCAGGTAGACCTAACCAATGTACAGATTCTTGAACTGGAGATACTACCTGATATAAATACGAGTAACGCATTTGCTTCGTTGAAAAAACTAAAGCTTAGCAGTTAAACAACAGAGTGGATGTGGCAATCTGGCCTACTGAGTTTTTTAACGGGTTGCCTTCCAATGATAATGATACTATTAATGAACAGGAAAACAGATAATAATCAGCGTCCCTTTACCAGGTGTTGACTCAATTTCTATCGTTCCTCTGAGCAGAGCTAACCTATCCCGAATCGACTTCATACCAATGCCAGTAGATGTCTGGTTTTCATCCATTCCCTTTCCATCGTCCTGAGCTTCGATATAGATATTGTTTTGTTCTTTGGTTACTTCGATACGGGCACGGCTAGCTTTTGAATGTCTGACAATGTTGTTGACAAGTTCCTGTACAATCCGGAAGATAGCTGTTTCCTGATAGGGTTTTAACCGATCTTCTATGCTGCTGTAAGTAAACGTAATGCCACTGTTTTGAAAGCGTCGGCAAATGTCTGCAATGGCATAGTTTAATCCATACTCTTTTAACAGAACCGACACCATTTCGTGTGATACCCTGCGCGTTTCAGCTATGCCTTGGGTTAACATAGACTCAGTACTTTTCAAAGCTTCCTGTATAGACCTGTTTTGGTATTCAGGTTGTGTTAATAGCTGGGCAAGTAGATTCAGGTTCAGTTGTGTTGCATACAAGATCTGACCTACTCCATTGTGCAACGACTCTGATATCCGTCTGCGTTCTTCTTCCTGCGCCTCCAGAATAGCCAGCAAAAGCTGATTCTGCTGCTCTACTCGTATACGCATATTTTCTTCTTCCAGTTGTTTGATTTCTGAAAGATCCAGGTCTACACCAACTACCCGTATAGGTAATCCTGTTGTATCATACATAAGTACACCTTTAACCTTAAGCGTTATTTGCTTTTGATTAATCACCAACTGCAACATTTCCTCAAACGGTCCTTTTCCACTTCGGATGTATTCTACTACTTTCTCTGCCATCGGATAATCTTGCTCACTAACATAGTCCAGATACACTTCAGGGCTAATGTGACTATTGAGTGGCAAGCTAAACAAACGATACATACCCTCTGACCATCGAAATTCTTCAGTTGCTAATTCATATTCCCAGCTTCCAATTGAGGCCACCTGTTCGGATTGCTGCAAAATAGTAAGCTGTTTTTTAAACTGGATTTCTGCTTGCTTGCGGTCGTGGATGTCAGTAGCGGCGCCATACATTTTGAACACATGGCCGTTCTCATCTTTGAGTGGCAACGCACTGATAACAAACCAGCGATACTCGCCGTCGTAGCGCCGTATCCGGTGCTCCTGTTGCAAAGGCCTGCCAGCTTCAACTGCCTCACCATAGCTCTGTGCAGAACCTTCTTTATCGTCAGGGTGAATGGCGTCTGTCCAGCCCCAGCCGATAGCCTGTTCGAGACTCTGTCCGGTATATTCCAGCCAACGCTGGTTATACCAGTTGGTTGAGCCATCCGGTTCACTATCCCAAAGCAGGTCGGGCACCAGATTGGCAATCGATTGGAAACGTTTTTGCGACTCTCGCAATGCTTCTTCAGCTTTTGCTCTTTCTACGGCTGCCCAGGTAAGCTCAGCAATTTCTTCCATCAAGTCCACTTCGTCTTGTCTCCAGATACGTTTGACCATATCCTGAATATAGAATGAAGCCACCCAGATTCCTTTTTTCATCAGTTGGACCGATAGGGTGGAGCGAATATTCCCCAGAGCTTTAATTCCTTCTTCCTTTTCCTTAGTTCGAGGATCTTCCAGGACATCTTCCACCACAATGGTTTTCCCACTACGGCACTCTCTTAGGATCTGATCTCCGAAACCGGAAAGAGGATCTATTCCCTGCAAATTTTGCATCACACCCTTGGTCCAGTCTCGCTCTACTACCAAATGGTCATAAGGTGGCGGAAGCTGGGCATACCCGCAGCGGCTAACCTTAAAATGAGATCCAACAGATTCACTAACTGTAGCCATAATCTGAGCCGTATCTGTTAAGGATCTTAACGCATCAGTCAAATTTAGTACAAAAGCTTGTCGCTGTTCGGCTTGCTTGCGTTTGGTAATATCCAGATTGGTAGCTACCACACCATCCTCTAGTTTCACAAACATACACGAGAACCACTTAGTAAACCCGTCATACGGATAGTAGTATTCCATTCCTTCGGCTTTGCCTGTCTCAATCACCCGGAGCATCAGGTCAAAAATTCCGGTTTGTTTAATGCCCGGATAGGTCTGTGCATACAAACTACCTTCCAGATCTGTACGGCCTGTTTCCCGCTTAAGCTCTTTGTTTGCCATTTGAATCCGGAAATCGAGGATATTTCCCTCTTCATCCCGAACAGCCTTCATTACTGACATACTCATCAGATTGGTGTCAAATACCGATTGTAACAGATCCCTGCTCTCAGCCAGTGCCTGCTCTTTCTGTATTTGCTGAGTAATATCCTGTACTACTCCCCGCAGGCCAGTGACACCGGATAATGGACTATGCATGACCTGTGCCCGAATCAGTACATGCCTGAGTTGCTGGTCGTTGCTACGGATCAATATACCCTCCATTTCAAATCCCTGTTTGGTTTGCAGGGCCTTTGCCGACAGTTGCTTCAATTGTGTCTGGCTTTCTTCTGTGTAAAAAGAGATGGCTTTCTCAAAATTCATTTCCTCTCCCTGATCCACCCCCATAATTTCATACATCTGTCTGCTCCAGATAACTCTATCATGGGCCGTGTAGTATTGAAAGCTGCCAATGCGTCCGATGGACTCGGCTTCACTAAGTTGTTCGTATTGTGCTCTTAGTTTTTGTTCAGCCTGCTTGCGCTCGGTTACATCTTCAAAAGACACGACAGCTCCATCTTCAAATCTGACAGCGGTAACGCTAAACCAGCGATGGATACGTTTCTGTCGGGTAAAGAGTTCTACTTTTTGTGGTGTACCCGAATCCACTACACCTTTGAGTGCACTAAAAAGTTTTGTTCGCTGAAATCCTTTATGAATGCTTGAGTAGGGCTTTCCAACCAGATCATATCGGTTATGAAAGTTTTCAATAGTTTTGTTTACCAGCAGATAGTCAAAGTCTATGATGGCATCTTCCGCATCCCGTACAGCCTTTAGTACACTGATCCCATTGCTGGAAGAATCAAAGACAGACTGGAGAAGATCTTTGTTTTCCTGTAGGTGTTGCTGTGCCTTTTTTTCGATAGTAGTATTATGAATCAGGCTGATGTATTGCAGTGGCTTTCCGGATTGATCCCGTTTGAAGGGCTTGGCCCGGATTCTGCGCCACTCAAGGGTACCATCTTTGTGCAGAATGCGGTAGTCCAAGCATTGTAATTTGTCTGTGTCAGAATCAGCCACTGTATCTAACAACTGTCTGAGTAAAGGTACATCTTCAGGATGCACAATGGTATTAACCCATTGCATATTATCCATTTGTTCAAGCTCTTCTTCGGAGTATCCCAGACGGGTAAACTGCTTCCGGTTTTTGTATACAATACGTTTGGTAACCAGATCGTAAATACTAACAGTACCGGGTACGGCATCTGCTATCTGCCGGATAAGGTTAGATTGCTGACTTTGTTCTGCTTCGGCTCTTTTCTGCTGGGTGATATCCTGGACAATGCCGCAGTAATAGATGTTTTCTTCAGGTGTAGTAGTTGCTAGTTCTCTTTGCCAGTACAACACTCTTTCTTCTCCATTATCCTGAAGGATACGGTACTGCATTACAGCAAATTCAGGTTTATGGATCTCTGCCAACAGTTGACGGAAATGTGATTGATCCTGTGGGTGAATCAGTGAAAGATCGATCAGAGATAGAAGTTTTTCCTGTGTAATCCATTCACTCTGTGGTGCCATCCCATGCATGCGATATAATTCTTCACTCCAATACCAGGACATGTCCGGAACAGAATGTTCAAAATATCCAATACGGCTCAGACGTTGAATTATTTGCAAACGATGCTGTCCGCTACGAGTTTGTGATTGTTTATATGCTGTTTCCTGCGTCTCTGCAAAAGAAACGATAACGCCCTGCTCGCTGGGAGTTGCCTTCAGTGTAATGGGTGGTTTGTTCAGAAGAGAAACAGACTCACAGGTAAATATTTCTTTCTCAATTAAGGCTTTCTGAATAGCTGAAAAACAAGAGGTGGATACCAGTTGTGGAAATACCTCCCATATGTTTTTTTGCAGCATCTTTTCTTTGGTAAGCGAAAAGAAAACTTCCGCCTGATGATTTATATAGATAAATTGGTTTTGCGCATTGAGCTCATAACACCCAATAGGTAAGGTATTGAGAATTTGTTCGGCTTGTATAAGACGGGTAAAATCCGCATTACTTTCAGGAAGGCCAGCTTGTGAATACATAATAAAAGAAGTAAAAAGTAAGGTAACGGTCAAAGCGAGAGGGAGGACGGAGAGACAGATTGCTTTGTGAGACCGAATAACCTTTCGAAACGGATATTTTACCGTAGAGCGATATGCCTGACTAATGATGCACCAGGCTGTATTTCAGTAAGATATATGTACAAATTTATTGAAAATAACGTTATATCCTAACTTTTTGCAGAAAGAACTCTTTTGCGGTAAATAAATTGCGTTAACTACTCATTGGGTAAGTAGGTGGAGGAATATAACTTTTCGGTTTATAACTTCAGGCAGTATCTGCACTGGATCAATATTTCTATACAGCTTTAAAATCTGCCAGAGATAGCTGGCTGCAAGTATATAACCCCTTTAGGGAGAGTTGTAAAATATCTGTAGTCAAGTAAATTTTGTATTTTTTTTTATAACTCCTATGCGCTTTCTGCCAGCAAAGAAAATGTAGCTATGCGTGAAATACCCATTTTCATAATTAAGTATTTCATACATAGTCAGTACCTGCCATTTCTTTGTGTATGGCTTCTTACCGGTTTTTGGGTTATGTTTAGGGTGTTACCTCTTTGAATAGTGGCCAGAGTGCTCTCTATCTCATAGCAACAAAGACAGAAAAATTTTCCTGACTCAGATAAAGAACCTGCAATGTTGTTATGTTATATAAGTTTCTTAGCCAGTTGTATCTTTAATCCACTAGTATGTTAAGGTTTTAACCTGCTGCAGGTTGTTTGCAGATAGACCAATAGTTAAGAATTATCTCTATCAGGTCTTTCAGGTCTGTATAGTCAAAAGGTTTCTCAAATATACCCTGAAGAGCAAGATCGGCATAACTATCTATGAGGGCAGTATTCGAAATAGCATTAGACATAAAAATAAATGGAATACTTTTAAGTTTAAGCTGGGGATGAGTATCTATCCGCTTTTTGAATTCTACACCATTTTCGGCGGGCAGTATCATATCACAAATAATCAAAAATGGTGTAGGGGTGCCACTAGTCAGATACTCAAATGCAGCAGCAGCATTGGTAAAATATACTCTTTCACGAGGAGTATTTAACTCCTGAAAGATCTTTTCCAGTATAAACTGTTCATCATCGTCATCATCGACAATCACAATAGGACCTGGTGGTAAAGTTTGCGCAAACTTCATAGGTAAAAGGTTTATGACACAAAAAGCCATCAAAAGTGTCTCTATCTGAACAAACTACACTCTTGTGGCATCTTAACAAATAAGTATAAAAAATCACGCCTGAAATAAAATAAGGACAGAAGATCTACTAAGTATCACCCAGAACAGAGCCCTCTCAACTATCATAGAACCAGATATTCACTACATAAACAGAATATGTCTTTTATTCGAAATAATATGACTAAGCTGGTGAGTTACAAGTTTATTTTACTAAAAAGTAAATAATTCAGATAATACGTGTTATCTTTACACCTCATGAGATCATCCCTTGTCAAGTCAGGTACTATACTGATAACTCTGTGTAACTACTACCTATTTCTTCGTTTGTAGTTGTCCCAAAAGTTATCTGTTTCAGTTACTATCCTTCAGTACCTAATTACAAGGTTATACTTCACCCTTCACATATATTAAGAACTGGTGTATTGCTACACGGTTATTGGTATGGCTAATAATTATCATTATTTACTGAGTACATGCGTACTATCCTGATTATAGATGATGATCCGGAAGATCGGTTTCTTTTGGAAATTGCCTTCTCCGAAAATACAATTGCCAATCCGTTGGTGTTTCTGAAAGATGGTATCGAGCTGATGCAATATATCGATACAAAAATGGATACAAATATCCCCGCCTTCATTCTGATGGATCTGAACATGCCCCGTATGAATGGCAAACAAGCATTGCAGTGGATCAAGTCTGACTCCCGGTTACGGTGTATTCCTGTACTGATTTACTCTACCTCTGACAATGCACAGGAAGTGGGTGAATGCTACCAGCTTGGAGCCAATGGCTATATAGTGAAGCCTTCAGAATACAATGCATTGGTTGCCCTGGTTAGTCGTATATGTGCATTTTGGGTACAAATGACTTTATTGCCTGTAGCCCTAAGAGAAAAGTAAAGGTAGTGTTTGTTATAATGGTATAGTAACGATCTTTTCACAGTATACTTTTGTGAGGTATAGATTTTTACCCGTTTCCTTTGTACAAGTAAATCTTTGTTAAGATTATATCCTGCTTATGAATTATCCTGCACTTTCTATGAATGGCCCCATTCTTATTATAGAAGATGATGTGGACGATCAATTTATTTTTAGTAAGATCTTCAGTGAATTACAGATAGCGGATAAAATAAAATACTTTTCGAATCCTGCTAAAGCGCTGGCCTTTTTAAGAGAAGATCCCAGCCAGCCTTTCCTGATTATTTGTGATATTAACTTACCAGTAATGAGTGGACTTGAATTTAAAACAGCAATTGATCGAGACCCAATGCTTAGAACCAAAAGCATTCCTTTTGTTTTTCTTTCAACTTCTATTGCTCAAAAAATGGTGGATAAAGCCTATAAAGAGTTGACTATTCAAGGCTTCTTTCAAAAAAGTGATGATTACGAAGATCTGAAGCGACGACTCTACTCTATCTTAGATTACTGGCACCATTGCCAGCATCCAAATTCATAGTAGGGGAAAAATAGTAGAAGGTTATCACTTCTGTCTCTCAGTTTTAGTATTTGGATCAGAGATAGTAGCTATACAGTATGGACAAGCTATCTGCCTCTGTTATGTTATCATGGCAAGGTATTTTTCTTTTAATTCTATTTAAGTAGAAGAAATATATACCTTATCTGTTTTTGTATGAGCACTAACAACTATTCATTCTGGTACCGGAATGGGCTATCACTTACTTTAACAATACTATTTTTACTTTTTTGGCTGGGACAAGCTTATACAGGTTGGCATTCTAATAACCAACAGTTGATAGAAGATGGTTCTGATCCACTAACTCTTATTTCCTATCTATCGAGTGGTCATTTTATTTCAGCCACATTTGAGAACTGGGAAAGTGAGTTCTTACAAATGGCTGCGTATGTATTGCTCACTGTATCTTTGCGGCAAAGGGGATCTTCAGAGTCTAAGAAACTAGACGAAGAAGAAGATGTAGATCGCCAGCCACAATCCTCTCCGGATGCACCCTGGCCTGTGCGAAAAGGCAGAATCTGGCTTAAACTCTATAAGAACTCTTTGAGCATAACATTCTTCCTTTTATTTGTATGTTCTTTTATACTCCATTTGCATGGGAGCTATCTGGATTACAAAGATGAACAGATTAGAAAAGGACTTCCGATAGAACCCTTACGCAGTTATTGTTTTGATAGTCAGTTCTGGTTTGAGTCATTCCAAAACTGGCAAAGTGAATTCCTTGCCGTTTTATCGATTGTAGTATTGAGTATTTATCTTCGCCAATACGGATCACCTGAATCAAAACCTGTAGACGCACCTCATAGCCAGACAGGTAAAGACTAATGGTGTATAGAAATTTTTCCAGGAGACTAAGCCGAATATGTATAGGATTTTATCTGTTGTGAAATCTTACTTGTAAAGAAAGTACAACAAGAGATTCTGCACTTCTACAATTTTTCGTTTCTGTCAACACAAGATCATGAGTCTGAGTGATGGTATCATTTTTTATATCTATGAGATATCCATTTACAATAATTTTTTCGGATAATTTAAAACACCTTTTGTTATGACTAAGTTAAAAAGTTTAGAAGATCTGTTTGAGCATGAAGTAAAAGATCTGTACAGTGCAGAAAAACAACTATTGGAAGCACTTCCTAAAATGGCAGAGACCGCCACTGATTCACGTTTGAAAAAGGTATTCGAAAATCACCTGAAAGAAACGCAAATCCAGAAAGAACGCCTGGAGAAAGTATTCGAAATCTGTGGTTTGTCTGCCGGACGCAAAAAATGTGAGGCGATGGAAGGGCTTATCGAAGAAGGTCAGAGCATGATTGATGAGAAAGCAACTGATGAAGTGAAAGATGCCGGTTTAATTGCTTCTGCCCAGCGTATTGAGCACTATGAGATTTCAGGGTATGGAACAGCACGTCACTTTGCCGAAAGATTGGGAAAAACCGAAGCGGTAAAGTTGCTGGAGCAAACACTGAAAGAAGAGCAAAAAGCAGATACACTACTCAATGATCTGGCTAAAAGCTATATTAAT
This sequence comes from Xanthocytophaga flava, assembly GCF_030068545.1. Lineage (NCBI taxonomy): Bacteria > Pseudomonadati > Bacteroidota > Cytophagia > Cytophagales > Rhodocytophagaceae > Xanthocytophaga > Xanthocytophaga flava. Next base: position 26,152 of record NZ_JASJOR010000011.1, read on the forward strand.
CAGAAAGCAATGGACCAATAAGGCAATTAATGTGTTGCCACCTAATATCTATACGATATAGCTTTGATTTATCCGCAGATTGGCCATTGAATAGCCAGTCTGCGGATATTTTTTGCAGATAACCATTAGGGATTGGTTAGATACCTTAAAATAAAAAGTTCTGACAATGAATACTTTTCTGAAAAATAACGACTACATGATTCATCCCGAATTTTGAATAAAAAGATGTGATTGAGAAAGTAATAAAATATGCTACAAAGAGAGCAAAGATGACTTCAATCATGTGCGGAAGTGTAGGTGCGCTGGCAATCCTTTTCCCGCGAGGTTGGCCTTTGGCCTTGCGGGCGGAAGGATCGGGAAAAGGTGCCCTTTTTTGGTTACTTTTTTGGGCAAGCAAAAAAGTGACAAGGCGATAAAAAAGAGAGATGTTCTGGATTATAAACACGGATGTACACAAGCAAGCAAAAAATGACGAAGCTGCAAGTAGAAGAATGTAAGGGAATATAAACCGATTCAGAAAGAAACATCTCTCAAAAATAAACCCAAGCCCACACTTATAAAAGTAATAGACTTGGGTTTTGCTCTCATCCAAAATTCGGGATGACTCATGTAGACATTATAATACAATTAGTCAGAGTATATATGAAGCAATAGACTGAAAAAAGGAGGGTACAACACAGTAGTAAAACTGTTGTTCTCTCTTATTCTGATTGTAGCTTATTCTTCTACTGAAGTCCATGCCATGAAATGAGGACCTGACAGCGTAATTTCTGTTTCTACTTGTTCGGTGCTATCAGAATAAGATGAATCAATCAAACGTTTCCATCTTTTGTTTCCCGGCAACTGAAATCTCCATTCACCTTCTTCAAAAGCTACAGCACACAAAAGCATTGAATCCTTAGGATTCTCGGCCTGCTGCAACCACATTAACACCTTGTCTCCTTCAATCCAGGACTGTACCGCTGTCCGCATGACATTTTGAAAGGCAGGATGTGTTTTCCGAATCCGAATCAACTGTTTATAAAAATCCAATATCTCAGCTCTTCCATCCACCTGTAAGTCCCAGGACAAACGAGATCTGGCAAACGTCTGAACATCCTGTGGATCTTCGTATTCCAGTTCATCTTTCTGAAATCCTTCAAACTCCTCTTTGCGTCCCTTCCGAACGGCCTCTACCAGTTCATCATCCGAATAATCAATAAAATAGAAGAAGGGATTTGTCTCTCCATACTCTTCACCCATAAACAACATAGGTACATAAGGAGACAGCAAATAAGTCCCTGCTATTGCTTTTAACATGGGCTTGCTCACCAGACTTGCCATCCGGTCATTGCCTAAACGATTTCCAATCTGGTCGTGGTTCTGAATATAAACTACAAACTGATCGAAATAGGTGTGTTGAGCAGAATTGCCAAAGGTCTTTTCCCTAAATGGAGAATATGTACCATTGTATACATAACTATGCTCAAATGCCTTCTGCAAATGACTCAGCGTACCAAAGTCCGCGTAATAGTGATCTTTCTCCCCCGTAGCTAATGTATGCAATGAATGATGAAAATCATCTAGCCATTGTGCATCCAGTCCAAAACCTCTCTCAGCATACGGTAAAAGTAGTTTGGAATCATTCAGATCTGACTCGGCAATGAGAATATATTCATGCCCAGTCTGCATGCTGAGTGTTCTTACTGCCTGTGTAAGCTCAGCCAGAAAATGTGTGGCGCCAAAATCCCAGATACTATGCACTGCATCCAGACGTAGCCCGTCGATATGATATTCATTCAGCCACATCAGGGCATTGCCGATGAAATAACTTCGTACATGATCTGCTTGCTTGTTATCAAAGTTAATAGCATCTCCCCAGCCTTGCTGATATCGTTTGTGCAGATAAGGGCCAAAACAAGGTAAACAGTTACCTTCAGGCCCCAAGTGATTGTAAACTACATCCAGAATAACAGCCATACCTTTGCTGTGGCAGGCATCGACCAGCCTTCGCAATGCCTGTGGTCCACCATAAGAATGTTGAACTGCATATGGAAATACACCATCATATCCCCATCCTCTGGAGCCTGAAAACTGAGACAGTGGCAGAAGTTCAATAGCATTTATGCCCAGGTCAAGCAAATAATCCAGCTTGTCAATAATAGCCTCCAGCGAACTCTGATTAGTAAATGTTCCCACATGCAGTTCATAAATAATCATCTCTTTCAGTGAAGGAGCTTTCCAGTTTTGATCTGTCCATGGGTAATCCGTTGACACAACAGCTGACAGATGGGCGGTTCCTTCAGGCTGAAAACGAGAGGCAGGGTCCGGCATAGGGCCTTTATCATCCAGGCAATATCCATATCGGTACTCTATATCTGTTTTCTCAATTTCTACCGACCAGTATCCCCACTCATTTCGCTGCATAGCTATTTGTTCCTCTTTGTCAGCCTGACGCAACTGAAGCTCTACTTTTTCAGCGTTAGGGGCCCATACTACAAACCGAGTGTGGGAATCTACTAGAAATGCACCTACTGGCTGGGTTACTCTGGCTGTTGGCACTGATCCCTGTCCCAGACCGTTAAAGCCCATCAAATCAGGAATAGCTATCAGACCAGCTACATTTTCCGAAGCGTTTCTCATAAAAGTTAACCGAGAATTAAATTGATTTATCTACATAAAGAGTAAAGGCGATTTACAGCGGATGTCAAGTCAGAGCAATTACTCAATGAATGACATAGTCAGACCAGACAACTGCAGAATACAAAAGACGCCTTCCGGGTAATAAAATTGTATAAAATAATGCCTTTAAAAAATAAATAACCAGTGTTGTATGTAGTAAAGAAGTGGAAAATACTTGTTTTAAAAAATGAGTATTTGTCGCAGGAGAATCAATGTTATAACTTGAAATTACTATGAATAATAGTATGTTACTTCCTTTTTAATTAATAATGGATTGAATATTAGTCAATTAAAATATGGAATAGATTAATACCTATTACATCTGTAAAGAACGGTAAATACCTATATGGTTGTAAATTAATTAATTTTCCTCCTATTATACCTCAAATTATACTACTAACAGGCATACTTTTTAGCAGAAATTACTACTCCACAGATTGTATTTTCCCGGTATTAATTCTCTACAATGTGACTATACTCTATTGTTTTAGGACTTCTGGCTTTTGAAAATAATATCCTAACACTGTTTTCTTCATTCAATAGGATATATAAGTTCTCAAAGCCTGCCTTTTTGCTGTATCTACTCTAGTAAAAAGATAAAATCAGTGTACTACAGAAACGCTTATGCACTTACAAAGCCTGGAAACGGTTACGATAAAACTAGTACAAAGCTACTGTTACTCAGAAAGGAATAAAATTTTATCTAAAAAGAGTATTCTCAGACAGGACTAATCTGGAATGGCACACATCCGGAAGATGGTCAACCTCTGGAATTTATACAAGGTGGCAGAGAAGGGTTTACTCTTCCGGATCTTAATGAAGAGCCTCCGCTAAACTCACCTGGCTCAGAAGAAATTGATCCCTGGATGTTTGCAGATATTACTAAAAAAATAGGAATAAAGATCTGAAAATACGAATACAGATAATCGATGGAGTATTTCTTTTCAAAGCCTCTGACTCTTACACGGGCTTTGACTGTTGACTGAAGCTTGGTAATTTACTGTTGAGTTACCAACGAACTACATGTAAACTTTTTTGAAGACTATGGATTTAAAAAGTAAAATTGATCAGATAAAAAACAAACTGAAAACAGAGGCTGATATACTGAGTGGAAAAGAAAGCAAAAGCAAAGTATTCGAAAGTGTCCGGCAGTTGACTGATCAGGAAAATGGGGAACAAGAGTGGAGCAAAGCACAGCAGAGACTTTTTGATGTAGACAGATGGAGTGATGTAGGGGGCATTTCTACTGCCTCATTCTTATTACATGATTCCATGGGCAACCGTGTAACGAGAAAAATACCACAGGTAGGCGACAAAATCAGTATTGATCTTCCTGGCCCACTTCCCTTGAACTGGGTAGAAGTAGTTCAGATTACAGACGAGCCAGAAAAGGCAGAATTTATTGTTTGTCCGACTTCAGATCCAACTAAAACAGTAGATTCAGATCAAGACTTCTCCGGGGGGGATGTAGTAGGGGAAGATCAAGTAACTGATCACTTTTTTACATCAGACGCATTAAGCATTTTCCGGGTTGAAAGAAAGGGCAAACAACTTACTGCTACTCAGATAGGCTTACATGAAAAGATAAACAACTCTACAGAAGAAGCAGGCAATAAGGCTCTACTCAATACATTAGTGGCAGAGAGTGGTTGGTTGCTCTTTCAGCCACACCAGTGGCAAACTTTAACAGACTATGTAGCAGGTATTTCTCAGAAGTGATACCTAAGCTTCCTTGCCATTTACAGGAACAGTTGCAGTACCATCCGGGCAGGGAAGCTTTGTCAGAGCTTTTTGTGTTCGTTCTTCCTGTAATAATTCTTCCAGCTCAGCCCGGTTTTGATTCTGAAGCTTGATCAACTGACAGATGAGTTGTGTCTGGGTGGCTATTTGTTTACGTTTTTCTTCGATTCGTACTCTGATAGACTTATTAACTGATTTATGCATAAGGCAATTTATTAATTCCGGACACTACATTAAATGGGTTCTACACAACTCTCAGAACGTAACAGAAAAAAACCTTTCTGAATCAGGAAGGCTTTTCACATCGTATTTCATACAAAACGAATACACTTAAACTATATATACACTATTCGTAACTATTAATAAAAGTTAGAAAGGATGTTACTGTCTAATTTATTGTTGATTCAGTAATACAATACCTTTCACCTCCAATATTGTTTGTCATCTATTTGGTTTTTACAAAGGTCTTCAATAAAAAAAATCTACAAAAGAGTGTAAATACTTATTTGTAAAAACGCGTATTTATTACAGCCTGATTCCTGAATAAATAAAGTTTTTTAGCTACTCAATTGGATTTTGATCAAAATATCTTCTTATAGAATGCTCATGATAACTGCATAGACAATGTTCCTTATTCTTCCAAAAGAAGCGCAGTGTTTTAAGGATTATGAGGCAGGTTTTTGTTGTTCATCCCTCTGATGAGTAGCTCCACCATCTGGCATTACAGTACTGATCCCAACCTGTATTTTGTTCTTACAAATAGAATTGACTTTATATTCTTATTCTATAGGCTGCACCTCTGGATTGTTGAAGTAATCTCTCACATTTATTGGGTAATCCCTCTGAATGTCTGTTAGTTAGTATGAATAAATACTCATTTTTTAAAATAGGTATTTAACGCAATAGGTGTACCTCTGCAAACAATGACTATAAAAGAATATAAATAGCTTTATAAGTAACTGCTTGATATTTAGGTAGTTGAGTGCTTTGTGTATTGTGGGGATATATAGCTACCGATCTGTTCAAAATGTGAGGTTAACAGATAGTAGGATAAACGGGTATGGTTTTTACAACCTTCTAGTAAAACATGACTGTAGAAGCATTTTATGTATTCAATGCAGATAATACTTTTTAACTTATTTCTTTTCAAATCGCTTATAATCATGCAATTTAATTTTCTACACCCGGTAAAAATGGTTTTTGCAGCAACACTACTAGGCATGATGCTTACAGGTTGCGATTCAAATGATGAGGATGATCCTGATGGCCTTACCAGTGTAGAAGGCCATGTTTTCCATCCGGTACAGGAGCAGGCCACAGATCAGAATGTCGCTCAGCTCAAGGTACCTGCAAACTTCACAGTCAGCAAGTTTGCAGAAAATCTTGGTAAGCCTCGTATGCTGGCAGTAGGCTCTGACGGGCAGGTATATTTTACAGACAGAGATGCAGGCACCGTAACCCTTTTGCGTGACACCAATTCCGATGGAAAATCAGATCAGTCACAGGTGGTTGCCAATAAACCCAATATGCATGGAATCACTATTCACAACAATCAGATGTATCTGGTTACGGTTCATGAAGTGTTCTCTGCTGCTATTAACAATGATGGGACACTGGGAACGTTAAAAATGCTTATTTCAGATTTGCCCGACGCAGGTCAGCATCCCAATCGCACCATTGCATTTGGGCCAGATGGTAAAATGTACATCACTGTAGGTAGTACCTGTAATGCCTGTGCAGAACCGAATGCTGAAAACGCTACCATTTTGCAAGCCAACGCAGATGGTTCTAACCGAAAAATATTTGCTTCCGGATTACGTAACACAATCGGATTTGGATGGCATCCTCAAACCCAGAAGATGTATGGCATGGATCATGGCATCGACTGGCTAGGAGACAGAGAACAGCAGGAAGAAGTGAATCTTTTGGAACAAGGTAAATTTTATGGCTGGCCTTATATCTACGGCGATGGAAAATTTAATCCGCAGCCTCCGCCTGAAGATTCTACCTATGAGCAATACCTGGCCAAAACTACACTACCTCTCCTACAGTATGAAGCACATAGTGCCCCACTGGCAATGGTATTTTATACTGGCTCACAATTTCCATCTGAGTATCAAACAGATGCTTTTGTTGCCATGAGAGGTTCCTGGAATCGCCGGGACCCTGTAGGGTACAAAGTGGTACGATTGCATTTTGAAAATGGACAACCTACCCGTTTTGAGGACTTTCTGACAGGATTTTTGATCAATAATAATACGAGTCATTTTGGACGTTTAGCCGGACTAACTGTGCATACCGATGGATCACTATTAGTCTCAGATGATACTAATGGAGTTATTTACCGGGTTTCGTATACTCCGTAAATGCATACTTTGAACAGAGACATACCAACAAAACATTTTTTGATTTCTATTCTTTTACCTTAACAATCTAATGCTATGCCAACTGATCAATATCCAAATAATTTCCCTGCGCAAACACAAGACGGCCAACCGGGAATGGAAACTGAAATGACGCCACAACCGGAAGTTATTCGGGAAGACTACCGTGGAAGCGGTAAACTAGAAGGTAAAGTCGCCCTGATTACAGGTGGTGACAGCGGCATTGGACGTGCAGTAGCTGTACATTTTGCCAGAGAAGGGGCCAATGTTGCCATTGTATATCTGAATGAAAATGAAGATGCACAGATAACAAAACAACTGATTGAAGACGAAGGTCGGCAGTGTCTGCTGATCCAGGGCGATATCCGGGATGAAAGCTTCTGCCAGAATGCTGTACAGCAGACGAAGCAACGTCTGGGACGGTTTGATGTACTGGTTAATAATGCGGCTGAACAACATCCTCAAGATGATATTCAGACCATTAGCAAAGAACAGCTGGAAACAACTTTTGAGACCAATATATTTTCCATGTTCTATTTCGCCAAAGCTGCGTTGAGTCTGTTGCCTGAAGATGGAGTCATTATAAACACCAGCTCTGTAACTGCTTATAAAGGCAATCCTACGCTGCTGGATTATTCTTCTACCAAAGGTGCCATTGTTGCTTTTACCAGAGCGTTATCACAGAATCTGGCATCCAAAGGAATCCGGGTCAATGCGGTAGCGCCAGGACCTATCTGGACGCCTCTCATTCCTGCTACCTTTGAAGCGGAGAAGGTGAGTAAATTTGGTAAAGATACTCCATTAGGCAGAGCAGGTCAGCCATCCGAAGTAGCACCAGCCTATGTGTTTCTGGCATCCAAAGATAGCAGTTATATTACCGGACAGGTTATCCATGTCAATGGTGGCTCTGTTGTTAATGGATAAAATCAGACCTGAAAAGTTTGCTGAATACTCATAGTTTTGCAGAGTACTTAGTTGGTTCTAAAATAAGTTGACACATGCGTTAACTTATTTTAGAACCAATTAGTCATATATTCATAGCAAAACTTTCAATCCCTGTATAGACTCTGGCTATCCGTTTTACCAGCAGCACAGGATCTTTGTCTGATCCAGCCCAATAGGGGGAAGTACTGTTTTTATGGTATCAAAGAAAGACAACGCCTTATTGTTCACTAAAAAACATAATCATGTCAACAGACACATTGAGCAGATTTCTGGATGCACAAAACCAGGTGTATCTGAAAGCACTACAAGAAATCAGAACTGGCCGCAAAACTTCCCATTGGATGTGGTACGTCTTCCCTCAGATTAAGGGGTTGGGGAAGAGTGACACAGCAAAATTTTATGCTATTGAGGACATTGATCAAGCCAGAGCCTATCTGCTTCATCCGGTGCTGGGTAAAAATCTGATCGAAATTTCACAGGCAGTTTTACAACTGGAGGGAAAAACAGCCAACCAGATATTTGGCTCTCCGGATGATTTGAAGCTATGTTCCTGCATGACCTTATTTGCCAATGTAAAAGATTCCGATCCTGTTTTTAAGAATGTTATTAACACTTTTTTTAAAGGAATACAGGATCAGAAGACCTTAGACATCCTGCAAAAAGAGCATCTATAACACGCCTGTATTTATTTTTCAATCATTGGTTAGTATCTATTTATATGCTTTATTTTATCCTCATCTATCTTTTATGAACGAGTAGGAGAGTATAAAATAAAAGGAGGGAAGATGTCAGTTGAAACAATTAATTAAACGATTGTCTGAATTCTAAAGGAGAAAGATTAGTTTTTGCTTTGAATAATTTACTAAATGACTGAGGATGCTCAAAACCAAGTCCGTAGGCAATTTCACTTACGGATAATTCAGTGGTAGATAGTTTCTCCTTTGCTTTGTCAATCAGCTTTTCATGAATGATCTGCTGGGTAGTTTGCCCAGTAAGTTGTTTCAATAAACTGCTCAGATATTTGGTTGAAATATTCAGTTTGTCGGCAATGTATTGAACGCTGGGTAATCCTTTTATCATCAAGTCTTCATTACCAAAATAGTCTGCCAATACATCTTCCATCCGCTCTAAAATTTTGTGATTGGTGATTTTGCGGGTAATGAACTGGCGTTCGTAAAACCGTTGGGCATAGGTAAACAACACTTCCAGTTGTGCAATGATTACATCCTGACTGAATTTATCAATGTTTGAATGGTACTCCTGTTTGATATTGTCAATAATCCCATTGATAAGGGTCTCTTCTTTGTCTGAAAGAAACAGAGCTTCATTGGCAGCATACCCAAAATATTCATATTGCTTTATCTTTTTTGCAAGAGAGGTATTCCATAGAAAATCAGGATGAATAAACAGCATCCAACCTTCAATGTTTGCAGGTACACCACTTTCTTCACCCCGCAACACCTGTCCAGGCGACAAAAACGCCATTAATCCTTCGTCAAAATCGTATTTCTGTTGCCCATATAACAAGTTGTTACAACCTCTCTTGAGGGATACTACATAGAAGTCAAAAATAACGGCATTGATATTTGGGTCATTTTTCAGTCCTTTCAAATCTATTATACCAATCAGCGGATGATGGGGTTTGGGAAGATTCATCAATCGATGTATTTCCGATATGGATTGTATTCTATAGGGTTTCATAGTAGAGGTAGTTTACTTTTTAAATGGATATTTCAGCCATATCAGCAGTAAGGGCATTACCAGAAACGGAATCTCTATTAACGCCATTCGACCATTTCCGGCTCGTAATGCCAATCCCATAATAAAAAGAATTGAGATAGCATTGAGCATATTGCCAAGGAAAAATGTCTTGGGAATCAGTAACAGAACCCCCACAGCTATAGTTAAAAAGCCAAGGAATGGAATAATCGATTCACTGATACCTAAGTCATTCATCATTTTGACTGATTCGGGATTGTTTTTATAGTGAAATGTATCCCAGCCGTGTTTGAAACTTAGTGATACGCTAACGATCAATAATACTAAGGAAAGAATGTTTTTTATCATTTTAGGTAAGAATCTACTTTTGATTATATAACTGGCCAAGAATGAGATCTGGACAATAATGATCGACCTTGTTAACCCTCTTTTGGATTTGTTGAGGTATTGCTGCCTATGCTTGAACTACAGAAAAAACAGATAGAATAACCTAGGGAAGTCACATTGGAAAGAAAAACAAAATGTTGCCTGAATCTCAATTTTGAACACGTTTCCATGTGAACGTTTTACCTATCATTGGAACACCTTTATACCCTCTGGTTTCAAGGTTGTCCGCATTTTTAAGTACACCTTTTAGACTATAGGTATTTCCATCCTGTACACTATATAGCTTTCCATCTCTATACTCGCCGTCTTTGTAAACCAGTTCTGTAATATGTACAATACCCTGTCTGGATCGGTTTCTTAGTTTTTCGTTGGGGTTATTGCTATCTTTCTTAGACGTTTTTCCGTCAGCTTCAAACATATCTTTTGCCCATAACAGTTTACCGAAGTAAGTAGTACCTGACTTGAAGATCTCTATTTTAAAGTCATCACATTGCCATATTCCTACTATCTGGTCTGGTGATAATTTCTGTGCAAAAGTGCCTATTGATACAAACAGCATGATGACTACTAAAAGTGATTTTTTCATCTCTACCATATTTAGTAGTTAGCAGTCAGTTGTTTAAATTTTTTAAATTCGCCATGTCCGAACCTGAGCAGGAGATTGGGCATAAGTCTGCTCACCGTTTTTATTATACTAATGAGGAAAGGTTTAATCTCTGGTTTGTCATTCAAGAGTCCTTTAATGGCAATGTTTACCATTTTGTCTACATTCATCATCATAGAGGGGTTTGGTTGTAGCACCCAATCATTTTGAAGATTGGTATTCACACCCGGAGGCACTACTTCGAATACTTTTACGTTTGTTTCTTCCAGTTGCAAGCGCAATGCCTGTGTATAGGCGTGAACTCCTGCTTTTGACGCACTATACACAGGTGCAGAAGAATAGGCCGTAAAGGCAATTGCCGATGAAACGTTGACAATTGCAGCCGACTTTTTTGTTCGTAAATGCGGTAAAAACTGATGCACCATCTGGATAGTACCCGAAAGATTGGTGACAATTTCACGGTTAATATTTTCCAGATCCAATCGAGTATCCTCTACATCAATCAAACGCATAATGCCAGCGTTGTTGATGATGATATTCAACTCAGGAAATTGTCGGGTAACATCTTTGTACAACTTTTCAATGTCCTGTGGTTTGCTCACATCGCTTTGGAAGGGGTGAATTTTTGGAAACGCCGTTTTTGTTTTCTCCAATGCCTCCAGGTTACGTCCTGTAACGATGATTGTAGCTCCTTGTTGGGTAAGTTGTCTGACAAACTCTAAGCCAATCCCGCTTGTTCCGCCGGTGATTAGAATGGTGCTGTTTTTTAATTCCATTTTTCTGATTTTTTGTTTAAGCAAAGGTAAACAGAGGCCAGAAAACGGAATTAGTCAAAAGTCGTATTGTTGTAGTTGAAAGGGAGTATTGGATAAAAAGTTTATGACAGGTAGTCGCGTTTAAAAGTGTTAACTTTCTTAACGCGATACTATCCTGGTAACCTGTTCCATATACTAGATATTCGTTCGATATTTTATAGTTGTATATCTTTGGAAGATAACACATTGGCAGGAACCTGTAATTCTCCGGTATGTGCATCGATAATGCCATTTCGTTCATCTTCGATATTAATGGCCTGTGTATACACATCTCCCGCTATAGGATGTTTTCGCAATTCCTGTTTGAACAGTCGGATTTGCTCTGTCCGGCTTTCTGCATCATTGGGCCCTCCATAATCTACAAAGCCAAAACCACCCCATTCACTCACCAGCAATGGTTTTTGTTTGCGATAAAAGAACGGATCACCTACCACTAGGGGAAACGCAGCTACCCCTTCCATTTCACCAGCTACTAATCGGTCCAGCAACTGTTTCCATCGGTCCAGATCAGGTGTATACAAATGGGCAGTCAGTAAATCGGATTTCAAACGTCCCTCTGAGGAAACGTGGTGCCATCCATCATTATCAACAACCAAAAACTGAGGATGGTGAATCTGCATATAATGATACATATCCATGATGTATTGACGGGTTTCCGGATTGATAGCAATATCCTGAGCGCCCCAATCTTCATTGTACAGACTCCAGATTATGATGGACGGATGGGTTTCAATGAGTGTGAGCATTCGAAGCAATTCGGTCCGGTGATTCTGACGACTTACCTGGCTGGAACTATGTGGACTGGGTACCTCAACCCATAAAAGCATACCCATTTCGTCTGCTAAATTATAAATCCTTGGATCAACGCCTGTAATATGAATCCGCACCAGGTTGCAGCCCAACTCCTTCATCGCCTGCATATGACGTTGCATTTCTTCGTAAGTAGCCGTACCGGGTTGATAAAGGATACCATCCAGATAGACAGGGGTATGGTTCAAATATATTTTAGAACTGCGGGATTCTATTTTACGCAAACCAAATAACGTCTCAATTTCGGCTGCGTAGCCACTGGGATCAATCAGTTGTGCAACAAGTCGATACAGATGGGGAGATTCCGGTGACCAAAGCTCAGCTCCGGGAACTTCAATAGCTACGCGTTGGCGTTTCTGACCAACTTCCAGACGTAACGGAAAGTCGGATGTAGCCAGGGGTTCGGTTGACTTGCGGCTTCGTTCGTAGACTTTTAATCGTAAGGTATAACAACCAGGATCATGAATCCGGGTGGTAAGATTAAACTGAACAAGCTTGTCTTCTATTATACTAATCACCCCAACTCGTGAACGAAGCCGATTGCGTTCTACCGTTTCCAGCCAGATACTGCGTACTGCACCTGTATAGGTCTGATACCAGATACCTCCCCGTTTGTACACATGCGATTCCTGTTTGCCTCTTGGAATTTCGGCATCCATTGTATCTGCAATCCGGACAGTAAGCCGATTGACAGGACGCAGCATTTCCTGGTTTAATTCATAGGAAAAAGAAGTGTACTCGCCATAATGGATCTCTTCCCCATCAATGGTTTGCAGAGGCAGTCCATTCAGCCAGACTCTGGTCTCATACCCACAGGCACCAAATGTGATCTGTAGCATAGAGTGAATAGATTCTTCGATGGTAGCATGAAAGGAAAATTCCCGTTCATACCACACAATCACCTTATCCTGCCAGGAAGAGGAAGGGTGGGAATCTTTTGCTTCTGCCATGTGAGATTCTACTGCACCCGGCCAGTGAGCAGTATGTTGATAAGTATGGGCAAGATACCACTTGTTGGCCAACCCCTGGTCTTCATTGTCCAATGAAAATTTCCATTCGCCATCCAGAAGAGCAAATCGGGTGTGCCGAAGTACTGCCCGTGGCAAAGGGTTCACAAAGTGTACCTCCTCTGCTGATTCTTCCTGAATTTCTGTAAGTCCGTAGTTTGGGTGATTGGTTTCCATGAGAGTTGATTGGGTAAAAGCTATATTGATTCTAATAGGATATTGTCTTTATTACTATTCAGATGCTCACATATTGTAAATTCCAGTTTAAAAAGTGTCTTTACCTGTTTGTAAAGGTATACCTGGTATACATGTTCTGAGTAAATACAATTCAGATCAGACATTTACTGGGCAAACAAGCCAGGAAAGCCAAACGTGTTGTGTATAGGGTTTCCAACTGCTATCTACCGATGACCAGTCATACGAGATAGCTGGATAGCAGTAAAAAAAACATTCCTGCTCTGATGTTTTGTTTTTCTTCTGAGGCAAGTTTACCTAGTGGTAAGCTGCTACTTTTATGTGCAGCTAGAATAGATTATAGGGAAGCAACACAGTACGTTTTCCTGAATGACCAAATTGTTGTTACTGGCTTCTGTTTTAGCAGGAACTGCTCAGCTTCTATTTTCAGCATACAAAATAGTCGTATTGTAAACAGATGTTGGGTGCTTGCCAAATCCTGTAAAAACTGTTGAGATAGTATCTGATAAAGTTTGTCAATGTAGCAGGAAACGGCAGAGTTCCTGGTGTGCTTATCTCGTATATATCTTAAATCCTATTCCGGACTTTTCTATCATTTATGTAGACACCTTATCTCAGCTGGCTCGGCTTTGTACAGATTGGGGAGGGATGATAAAAACCATGCCCCGCCGTCCTGTTCTTGCCCCGGCCAGCAGTCTAACTACAAATACATGCTATAAAATATTGAAAATAAGTATTTTATGCAGTCGGCTCAATCCATAGCCTGGTATACAAAAGCTAGGCTTATGCCTATTAGAACACACTATTTCGTTTCATAAACTTCACACCTGGGTATCTGCCACCACTCCAATGTGCGTCAAATACTCCTTTTTAAAAACAGGTATTTAACGCACCCTATATCAATCTACTCTTTAGACAAGGCACTGTTTTGTATAAGTATTCCTGCAGATAATATAAAATTCTGTTCATACCTAGGTTCAGATAAACGGATCTTCAGATGGTATACACTTACATCCGGCAGAAATTCTCTGCTATGTGAGAGACATAAAAATCACTTAATCAAAACAACCCTTATGACAACCTACAATATCAAACTACGTTGCATCCTGGCTGGTGCTATGTTACTGGCAGTCACATCACTGATCCCTCTGACAAGCTTTGCTCAGCAATCAGGAAATCAAGCATCTGGCAATAAGACGGACGCCTCTGCTATGATAGGCGGAATGAGCCGAACAGAGCTAGAGCGTATCAACAAGGAAGGCGCTGCCAAAGTAGCTGCTGTTACGGCAGATAAGAAAGCACTTTCTCAAAAAGATCAGACCTTATTTATGGAGGTAGCCAAAGGGGGCATGCAACAATTAATGCTCAGCCAGCTGGCTGTTCAAAAAGCTAGCAATGATCAGATACGTCAAATAGCGCAGGCAGAGGTAGAAGAACAAAATGGTCTGGCAGCCAAGCTAACCGAAATAGCTTCGGCTAAAGGTGTTAATCTTCCCAGAGAAATAGATTCTCAAACACAGGAAATGCTTTCTAAGCTTGGCAAACTAACAGGTAGTGAATTAGACCGCTTTTATATGCAAGAGAGTGGCGTAAATGGTCATGAAAAGCTGGACAAGGTAATGAGTATGGTTGAGTCTGAGGCCAGTGATTCAAATTTGAAGAGTCTGGCAGCTGCAGCCCATCCACTTGTACGTACCCATTTGAAAGTATCCCGGGAAGTACTCAATTCTATGAGTAATCCGGTAGGCAATAAATAAAGGAATCAGGAAAAAGATCTGCACAGTAGCAGATAGATATAAGCTCAAAGGAAATGGTGATGCAGAGAGAGTCTATCTGATTTGTCAGATCTGCTAACCTTAGTATATGCAAGCAATCAACTGCTATACTAAGGTTAGTATATCCTGCGTCTGATTTAACCTTACTTCTTTTCAGCATACTTCACTTAATCTCCCATTACATAGTATGAAGACCGTTTCGAAAGATCAATCTAGTCTACTAGCCTCTACTGTTGTACAAATTACAGATCCATTGCAAAGCACAACCTCTATACAAGGTAATATTGGTAATATGTCTGATACTCAGCTAACTGAAAAAGATATAGACACACCAGCAGAAATATCTGTTCAAAACCTGATCTGTTTCTCCCATTTGCGCTGGGACTTTGTTTTTCAACGTCCTCAGCATTTGATGACACGGGCAGCAAGGCAATGGAGGGTTTTCTTTGTAGAAGAACCTGTATTTTCTGATACACAGGAGATTGTCAGTTTTAATGAACGAAACGAAAATAATCTCTGGGTAATCACTCCACAATTTCCAGCTACACTTTCACATACAGAAGCCAGACAAGAACAAGAAGATATACTGAAGACCCTGATAGAAAAATACCGGATTGAAGACTATGTAGCCTGGTATTATACGCCAATGGCATTGGCATTCAGTCAAAATCTGACGCCAAAAGTGACTATCTATGATTGTATGGATGAACTTTCTGCCTTTAAAGGGGCTCCTTTCGAACTGCTGGAATGGGAACAACAATTACTTCAAAAAGCAGATATTGTTTATACAGGAGGGTTGAGTTTGTATGAAGCCAAAAGAGATCGGCATCCGTTTGTTCGTGCGTTCCCCAGCAGCATTGATAAAGATCATTTTGCTAAAGCACATACAGCTGTTGAACCAGCAGGCCAGGCAACCATTGAAGCACCAAAATTTGGGTTTTATGGAGTGATTGACGAACGATTTGATATTGACTTGCTGCGCGATCTAGCTGAACGTCGTCCGGACTGGCATTTTATCATTATAGGTCCGGTCGTAAAGATTGATCCTGCTACCTTGCCTCAGAATCCGAATATTCACTATCTGGGTATGAAATCGTATGAACAGTTGCCTGCCTATCTGGCAGGTTGGGATGTGGCCCTGCTGCTTTTTGCCCGCAATGAATCTACCCGTTTTATTAGTCCAACCAAAACACCGGAATATCTGGCAGCTCACAGGCCAGTTGTCTCTACTCCCATTACAGATGTGATTCGTCCTTATGGAGAAGTGGGTCTGGTTCATATTGCTGAATCAGCAGAGGAGTTTGAGCAGGCGATAGAGAAGGCACTTGACGAAGCAGGAAATACACAATGGCAACAAAGAGTAGATGAGTTCCTCGCAAATAATTCATGGGATTACACCTGGCAACAAATGCAGCAATTGATAACAAAGCTGGCTGAAACGAAAACAAGGCATATGGCTTAGTACTTTGGCCTGGTAGTAACTAGTCCTCCTGCATTACCCTAATTCTATTTTTTGCCAATCAGTTGTAATTCCCTGACATATACCTATTGATCACTTTTTAACTATACCTGTATATGTTTGATTACCTTATTGTAGGTGCTGGCTTTGCTGGCGCTGTACTAGCAGAACGCTTAGCGAAAAAGAGCAACAAAAAAGTCCTTATTATTGATAAACGTAAGCATATAGGCGGTAATGCCTATGATTACTACAACGAATCGGGTATACTGATTCATAAATACGGACCCCATATCTTTCATACCAATTCACCAAAGGTATTTGCCTATTTGTCTGAATTTACGCTATGGAGGCCTTATGAACACAAAGTACTGGCTTCTGTCAGGAACAAATTGCTACCCATTCCTATTAACCTGAATACGGTGAATGGGTTATATGGACATAATTTTGATTCCGCACAACTCGTTGCTTATTTTGATCAGATCAAAGAGCCGATAGAAACTATTCGTACATCCGAAGATGTAGTGCTGAGCCAGGTAGGAAGAGATTTGTATGAAACCTTCTTCAGAGGGTATACCCGTAAACAGTGGGGAATGGACCCTTCGGAACTGGATAAAATGGTAACCTCGCGTATTCCAACCCGCATTGACTGTGATGACCGGTATTTTACAGATACATTCCAGTATATGCCTTTACATGGTTATACCCGTATGTTTGAAAATATGCTGGATCATCCCAATATTCATATTGCACTCAATACGTCCTATACAGAAATTAAGAAATATGTCGGATTTAAAAATTTAATCTTCACCGGACCTGTGGATGAGTATTTCGACTATTGTTACGGGCATCTTCCTTACCGCTCCCTGCAATTCGTGCATAAGACAGTAGATCAGCCTCAATTCCAGTCGGTAGCTGTGGTAAACTACCCCAACGACCAGGACTATACCCGTATCACAGAATACAAGCATTTAACCGGACAGGAACATGCCAAAACCAGTATCACCTATGAGTATCCAAGCTGGAACGGCGATCCGTACTATCCGGTACCCAAGCCTGAAAACGCAGCATTATATCAACAGTACAAGTTGTTAACAGAAACGCTGCCCAACGTGCATTTTGTAGGTCGTCTGGGTACATACCGGTATTACAACATGGATCAGGTGGTTGCTCAGGCACTAACACTGTATGACAAACTATCCGGTAAAAAATCTGTAAACGAAGTTCTTGATCCACAAACTGTAAAAAGACATGTTCCGAGCCCCGGAGTTTACTCACCCAATGCCATCCCTGCCGCTCCCGAATCCTGAGATTTGGGGAGGAATCGAATGTTCTGTGAACCGCATTGAAGACCGATATTTTGACCAGTTACTCAAAAACGGGCATCAAACGCGTATTCAGGATCTGGAAAAGATTGCTCAACTGGGTATTCAGACCATCCGCTATCCGGTCCTATGGGAGCGAATTGCCCCTACCGATCCGAGCCAGCAGGACTGGTCGTGGACTGACGAAAGATTGCAGTTTTTAAAGGATATTGGGATGAATCCGATTGTCGGACTGCTTCATCATGGAAGTGGTCCGGCCTACTGTACCTTTGATCAGCTTCATTTTCCGGAACAGTTTGCCCGTTTTGCCAGAAATGTAGCCGAACGCTATCCGTGGGTGACGCTCTATAATCCCATCAACGAACCGCTTACAACTGCTCGTTTTGCGGGTTTGTATGGACATTGGTATCCACACCGACGTGATGATGCAGGATTCTGTCGCATCCTGATCAATCAATGCAAAGGGATAGTATTGGCTATGCAACAAATCAGGCAGATACAGCCTGCAGCGAAGCTGGTACAAACTGAAGATTTAGGTATTACATACAGCACAAAAGAACTCCAGTACCAAGCTGACTTTGATAATGCACGCAGGTGGTTGGGATATGATTTACTTTGTGGGTTTGTAGATGATAAACACCCGCTTTGGAATTATTTACTTGACTCTGAGATTCCGCCGGAGGAGTTATACTTCTTTCTTGAAAACACGTGTCCTCCGGATATCTTAGGCCTTGATTATTACCTTACCAGTGAGCGATATCTGGATCATGAGATCAATAAATATCCTTCTTTTCTGGTCGGAGGCAACGGCAGACACCAGTATGTGGACATAGAGGCTGTACGAGCACCTGTAGAAATGGCTGGAGGAGAAAAGCTGTTGTTAGAAGCCTGGGAACGGTATGCTATTCCCTTGGCTGTAACGGAAGTGCATCTGGGGTGTACTCGTGAAGAACAAATGCGCTGGTTTTATCAGGCCTGGCAAACCGGACAGAGGCTTATTGCAAAAGGTGTAGACTTCAGAGCCATTACTGCCTGGGCCTCTTTGGGGTCTTTTGACTGGAATACCTTACTTACCAGAGAGGTAGGCTATTATGAACCAGGACTGTTTGATGTACGTTCGTCAGAACCACGTCCAACGGCACTTTCGTTTCTGGTCAAGCAGTTACTAACAGACCAGACTGCTGTACCTTCCGTTGTTCATGAGCCAGGCTGGTGGCAAAGGTCACCGGATGCCCTATCGCATTCGATGACTTGTAAGCCCTTGCTTATATTTACTAATAGCCAGGCCATGCAGGTTGCTTTTGCAACTATATGTGAGGAACGTGGACTCGCCAATCATATTCTGTCTTCGCAATTGGTTATGGATAGTAACCAGCTTTGGGAGTTATTTCAGCTGTATAAACCCTGGGGAGTTATTCTTGCTACAGAAGAAAAAAGCCAAACTCACCTGAATTTGCTCTCATCAGGTACTAATTTCCATTTACATGATATTTCGCTTCTGGTAAAAGCCTGTCAGGAGAATGCAATTCCTTTACTGGCGTTTTCAAATGATTTTGTCTTTGATGGCACCAAAGGGGCTCCTTACCATGAACAGGACCCTGTATCACCTGCCTGTGATAGTGGTATTAGTAAGGTAGCCGCTGAAAACCTGATCCTGCAAAATCTCTCTCAGGCCTTAGTTGTACGTACAGGTGCCTTGTTAAATCCCTGGCATGCGAAGGACTTTATTCAACTCACATTTGAAAAGTTTACTCGTCAGGAAAGTTTTTCTATCCCTGATCACCTACGTTTCTCGCCTTCTTATCTGCCAGAGCTTATACACCAGAGCCTCGACTTATTTCTGGATCAGGCATATGGTATCTGGCATCTGTCCAATAGGGGAGAGATTAGCTGGGCTGAGTTTACGAAAGGCATTGCCTTTCAGGCTGGATTTGATAAAAAATCGGTTGATTACTGGTATTTACGCCAAAAAGAAACGTTTGCAGAGCTGACACCCCGATCAACGGCACTCACCAGTACCAAAGCATCCTTGATGACTGACATAGACCATGCTCTTGCTTCTTTCTGGCAGGCTTCATCTCATCGTTACTTATCGGTTTAATATACGTTTTTCTCAATAAAATTTAGTTGTTTTCTCAGAATACATACTCTGGTGGAAGTATCATATAGCCACAAGATCTTTCACTCTCAGCTTTTGTTCAATAGCAGGTTAACTTGTGGCTTATAACAATTTTGGCCTCTGGTCGGGATATAGTATGAGTACTTTTCTGAAAAGTAATAAGAAAGGTCTGGTTAATATAACCAGACCTTTCGGCATTTTTCTCAAAAATGTATTATGAAAAGATCACAAACAGGCACATAGTATAATTATGATGGATGAGTCAATGAATGTGTTCGAATACTTTCGTAACGAATATTTTGAGTGCCTTTGATAAAAGTCAAATATGATTATAACATTGTCTGCTGCAATTTTAAAGAGCGAATGATTGTTTGTACTAGTTGTTGATGTTCTAGTCCTTTTGTACTATTGCTCCATTTCCTTGAGGAGTTTTTTCATCTGGTCTAATTGGTCTTCCTGTGAATGAAGAATCTGTTGTGAGAGCTTTATGACTCTGGGATCTTTGATAGTTACAGTCTTGCTTGTCATTATAGCCACTGAGTGGTGTGGAATCATGGCTTTCAGGTATTGGGTATCTTTCATGAATGTATGATTCTGTAAAAAGATCAATGACACAAGAAATACTACTCCACTTGTTCCCATAATTATATTATTCATTTTCATGCTGGTATATGTCTTTGGTACCATCAGCAATACCAGGATTGCCATAGGAGATACTATTAAAAGTGTCTTATAGAAATAAGGCATACTCAGAAAAATATGGTCTGTATTGTCTAGGTCTAAATACAGCACCATGTACACAACACAAAAGGCTATTGCCAGCATTAATAAAAATCTCTGATAGGTTGTCATTGTATTTGTAGGTTTGTTGATTGATACATCTTTTAGGTTATCTCTAAACATTTTTATACTTAATCTCAAGACTTGATTCGAATTGTGTTAGTCTTATCCTGTTACTTTGTCCTAGTCAATGTCAATCAAAAGAGGCGCAAATTTCTTACTATCTACTGATGTGTGTCTTAGATAGATACTAATCAATAGAATAGCTTTCTAGCTCAGTATCGACCAAACAAATAGTCTCAGTCACTCTTTCAAACTGCCATCCAAACAGGGGATAGTACTGATATTCTATCTTCTTACCAATGAGTAAACCATCCATTGATTTGGATTCCGGATCTGGAAATAGTTTTCTAACAACTAGCGGAATATCAGTAACTGGCCTTTCATATATCTTGGTGGCCCTTAGCTGTACCAATCCTCTGTCAATAAACTCTTTTGCAGTCAGATACTTTTTCTGTTTTTCAACCATTTCATACAGGTTATCCGAAGGCCCCATTTCACAGACCCGAACAATTTGTTTTTTGCTCCATTCTACCAAAACATAATACAGTGGCTCGTTTTTATATAGCTTAAGCCCATATCTATAGTGTATTCCACCTGCTGAAAATACATCAGCAGAAAGCAACGACTTCATTCTTTTTCCTAAATCCCATGGCAGCCGGTCAGACGGCTCGATGAGTATAAAATCTGTGAATTGCTGCATAACAATGAGTTTGGTATTTGGATTAAATCAGTTTGTGCAACCTTTCTTTAGAAAAAAAGAATATAAAAAGAGTATTGCACAGTAAGTCTTCTTTGTATTTATCAGCTCTAGTGTGTATGTAGTACATTTATTCTTCTCGAATAACAAATTCGATAAAGCAGCAAAGTCAGATAGTGGTTAAAGAGCTATAAGAGTTGAAAAAATGGGTTTTGTAATCTATTCTGTTACTTAACCACTATAAATAAAATAGCCTCACTCCACTATCTGACCTCTGAACTGCTTTACAATTGCTTAAATCACTTCATCATCTATTCTTATCGTCTACAGTCTTTCTGATTCTTGACTTCTATCGCTCCAGGGTTCATGAGAGAGCCGTAGTCAAAAGAATATATTCTGATAAAGAACAAGCAAAAAAATGTGAGGTTGTTAGTTGTTTTTCTGAAAACTCTCTCCCTCAGTTTTGATCATACATAGGATAAAATAATGCCATCTTCTTAACTTTGTTTGGCAGGTGTTACTATCTATGTGTCAACTACTTAATTTCAAAATAAGGTGTTTAACACAAATCAGCACTCTTTCAGATATAGGTGTAGAAAGTGTATACACTGATTTTTTTATACAAATCTGTAGAAATCAATAGGTAGCAAGTGACTGTGGTAAATACGTGTTTGGTTTAGCATTTTCCTGCGATACCTTGTTTTGAATACCGTCCATTGTAACTTTCTTATTTTGAGGTACGAATTTTATGGTATAGAGATGGCGAAAAGTGTTGATTTATAGTAAGGAATTAATTCCTCAGCAAAAGCAGAAAGCTACAATGGCAGCCAGTAAACAGAGCTTTTTAACCTGGCAAGGTATGGCATAGTGTTTTAAAATATAAGCGTATTAGTCTGCGAAAGGAGTGATAAACTCGAAAATAACTGGTTTAAGGTAATTCATCTAAACCAGAGAATGAATCCGGATGTATCCATTCATTTTCAGTTGGATGGTTTTTTATTGTCTTAAGTCAGACCGCAGAGATTTAGCTCACTGACTGATCTGGACAAAACCAGCAGCAGAATCAAAGACTAACAAGAGGCTACCATGCAGGTAGCCTCTATTTTATTTATCTTCTCATTCCCAACTAAATTCAACATGGAGATATTCAAATTTAAAACCGATATCTATTCCATAGAAAGTCAGGCAGGTATTACCCCTTTGCTCAATGAAGATGCAAAAATCGCGCACTGGCATATTAACAGTGATGATCAGACGCTTACCGTTTCGGGTAATGAGCTTGATCCGGAGCATGTAAAAAAGCTGGTGGCACAGGCTGGTTTCCAGGCAAAACTAATTGAAGTATTTGGCGCCAGTGGAAGTAGCTTGTGAAAAAAAAACAAGTACACTTTCTGTCTTTACTTGTCAGATAGATTTTTTTAGAGGGGTATGAGCTGATCAATGGATTCTGACTGCCATCCGTAATAGGGATAGTACATAAATTCAACACAAAGCGAAGAAGGGAGAGTTGAACTTTCACAAATGCGGGAATAGGCAATAACACGGTTCACTGTGATATACACATCTTCAGAAAACTGGGTCTCTATCTTGTCCGCTTTTATCTCTTCCAGTGCTTTCGCAACAGCTGATTGATAGCGCCTATATTTTCTTTCTTTTTCTACCATCTGATAAAGCTCATCTACTTGTCCAATAGGAGCTACCCGTGCAATTTTCTTGAGTTTCCAGTCAATTAGCGCATAGTATATAGGAGTACCCTGATAGAATTTAAGTCCAAACTTATAGTCTCGTCCGGCTGCCGGAAATGCAGTTGCATATAATAAAGAAACAACGCTGGAACAAAGATTCCAGCGAGTTGCAATGTCTCCGGGACTGAAAATGGTAAATTCTTCAAAGTCTCTCATAATTTTCATATCAGGGCGGGAAATTGTTTGGTTTGTAGTATTAAGTTGCTCGTACTAATGGTAGTTATACTATAGGGTTGTCCAGGATGGTATAATCAGGACCTTCTTTTTATATACCCATGCTTTTCTTCTTCCAGTAACCGTTGTAGTTTGACTCGAATCTGATTCTGTTCTAGGCGAATCTGACGGATAAGGTCTTGTTGTCTATCCAAAAGAGCACGTAATACAGTTATCGTATGCTTTCGTTCTGTAGACATTTGGAGTACAGTTGAATGGTTAATTGTCTTTTTCATTGATTGGAGGAGTTATGTAAATCTGGAGACGGACTTACTTTGCTTGTGAATAAAGTGTCAACAGAATACAAAGATTACCAATCTGATTGCGCTGCAAAAGAGAGTTAATACCTAATTGTTAAAATAAGTATTTAGTACAATTTGTTGGTATTCAGTAGATTATATGGGTGTTAATCCTGATTCTATTCTGAGGTGGAAGGTTCTTTTACGGAAGCTATACTATGCAAATGGCTCAATAGGCCCGAAAATGGATGTATCTCTTCTGTTTTTGAGAACATTTATGTACCTGTATGCGTCAAATACGCGATTGTTAAATTGCGTATTAACCCTCTTTTATAAGAATATTCTGTTGACAAACTTTGTAACATCTTACTTCATAACCCTAGAGAGTTAGCCAATGTAGAGTAACTTCTGGGAAAAAATATATATGGTCTTTGATCATATTGGCTGTTTCATATTACTGGCTTTAGCGAGCCGAGAACTTAGGAGCAAAAACCTTTCTGTTTCAGGAAGGTTTTTTTGTAAGTCTGAAAGCGAACCGGCAGAAAACTATATGCTAGAGAGTAACAAAAACAGATTCTGGTATAAAAGAGACAAAAGTATGATTAATCACTTTCAGCTTGCTTGCGGCAGAATGTATGAACACTTCATTCATTGTGCCTTTGCTGATAAACCGCATCAGCTACAAAACTATAATCCGGGTCGGATGATGGAACTGATTGTGGTAGAGGACTGGAAAGAGGATAGAGAGCTATTTGACAAGTTGCTGACCATTATCAAATCTGATACAGAAAATGCCTGGGATGAATTGTCTGGGAACTATTCCTATACTATGCGTCACCACAATGTGGACATGCCTGATACAGACCTATTGATTCTGGATGGTGAGAGTAGAGATACCGCAGTTCAGTTTCTGCAAGAACAATGGGTTTATCTTCGATCTCAGATAGGTCAGGCTTCTTGCTGTAATGACATTATTCAAATCATTTTGTTGGGGTTAACACTGGTTTGTGCTGAACAAAAACTGAATGAGGATAGTAAGTAACTACTTTTTTCCCGCCATGACTGGGAGGTTGGCTTTTTCGATTCGATACGATTACTATGTGCTAGTACATTGCCATGTATCATTCTGACTGAAAGTGTAAATCAGGAACAGCTACTGGATTCAATTTTTACAACTAAGAGGATAGAGCCAGATCAGTGTCTAAAATTAATCATTTGTTCGATCCATTGTGGCATCCTCTACTACCGTACCCTTCTATAAACAGTAATTATCAATAGAAAGAAGTTGACTTACAACCAAATCATTCTGCAACTAAACTCCAATACAAGAACTATATGAAAAAAGAAGATATTCATCTCTGGGATATACAGCGCATCCTGCTGGGTGACGCACCGGTAGTGTTTCTGGTAGAGGTCTTTTTACGGTCGGTATTTATTTTTCTGTTTCTGCTGGTGATTGTCCGATTGCTTGGAAAGAGGATGAACGCCCAGTTAAGCCTTACCGAGATGTCGATTATGATCATGCTAGGTGCTATTGTTTCCGCTCCAATGCAAGATCCGATACGAGGTCTTTTGCCAGGAGTTGTGATTTTACTTTGTGTGTTTGTTGCACTAAGAGGAGTGAACCGACTTTCTGTTGCCTATGCAAAAGTGGAACGGTTGGTACAAGGAGATGTCCGTCTGTTTGTAAAAAATGGTGTTCTCCAGCTCAATCAGATACGTCAGGAAGGCTTTGAACGGGAGCAGATCTTTGCTCATCTGCGTTCAAAAAAAATAACTCATCTGGGCCAGCTTTCACGGGTATATCTGGAAGCTTGTGGAATAGTGAGTATTTATCACAGTGACAAGCCCAAGCCTGGACTTTCTCTTTTACCCTTCACTGATCAAGTAATTGTTGACCGTCAATCCAGTTCAGATGCGTTATTGGCATGTCATAGTTGCGGCTGGGTAATCAGAGAAAAGGACACGGATCAACAGGTATCTTGTCCCAATTGTCAGGCTAATAGTTGGACAAAGGCCTTAATTACTGAAGTTCCACCATCTAAGGATGGAAGTCCTGTCTTTGAAGAAGCCAATGAGGATTCTCAGAAAATTATTTTTTCATCGTATAAACACTAAGCTAGTATGAAAGCTGAAGATATTAAAATCGACGACTTTACCCGGATCTTTTTTGGCGATGCGCCTCCTGTTTTTCTGATAGAGGTAATCATTCGCTTCCTGATTATCTTTATTATTCTGGTTGTGGCTTTGCGTTTATCGGGTAAGTCGCAGGTGTTGTCTCGCAATCGTTCAGAACTGGCAGCCCTGGTATCGCTGGCAGCTGCCATTGGGGTTCCGTTGCAACAACCTTCCCGTGGACTTATACCTGCCTTGATAGTGGCAATTGTCATTGTAGGTATTCAACGACTGGTCTCTCTCTGGGCTTTTTCCAATGAAAAGTTTTCTAATGTAGTGAATGGCAAGTATTCAACATTGGTCGAAGATGGCGTATTGCAGTTGAAAGCTTTACGTAAAATCGGACTTCCCAAAGAACGGATTGTGGCGTCTATTCGTCAGAGTGGGATTGCACATCTGGGTACGATTGAACGACTCTATATGGAAGCCGATGGCACTTTTACCATTATAGAAAACAAACAGGCTAAGCCAGGCCTGTCAATGATACCTATATGGGATCGAGAGTTTCGGGATCAGCAAAAAAAAGCACCCAATGTACAAGTCTGCTCTCAGTGCGGAAGTCCACAACCAGCTGGCAAACAAACTTGTCCGGTTTGTAGTCACAACAAGTGGGAGGAAGCGATAGTTTCGTAAGGACTAATAAGAACCGAACGGAGGGAAGAAGTGGGTGATGGGTTCGGTTCAAACAATGACTCTCATACCTTTTATGTGGCAAACACTTATTTTTAAAATTGGGTATTTACTCTCTTTTATGGTCAGATTCTGATAGCCACTTTTGTAACAGGTTGATTTGCACGGGCAAGCCAGTTTGAGAAGTGAAAGAGTAGAGATAGTATAACTTCAAAAACTGGCTGCTGCAGTGCTTTTTGTTCACTTCCCTAAACCCTTACAGCTATGTTTTATCATGATAAAAAGCTCCAGTTTACCGTTCGGGTAGAAAAGCCCAACCCTTTGTTTGCCAGAATGCTTCAACAGGCAATTGGAGGCATCGAAGGTGAGATCCGTGTATGTTTGCAATATTTGTTTCAGGCGTGGGGAGCACGTGGTCCAGCTAAATACAGAGATATGCTTCTGGAGACTGGTACAGAAGAAATCTCTCACATTGAAATGCTTTGCACTGCAGTAGCGATGAATCTGGATACAGCATCCAATGAGCTGAAAGATCAGATTGCACGCGATAACCCACTGGTAGGTGCAGCTATGGGTGGAATGGATGTTCGCCATATTCTTTCGTCGGGTATGGCAGCCATGGCAACAGATGCCAATGGCGTACCTTTCAACGGTTCCTGGGTGGTAGGCAGCGGCAATCTGGCTGCAGATATGTATGCCAACGTAATGGCTGAGTCAACAGGGCGATTATTGGCTACCCGCCTTTGGGAATTAACCGACGATCCAGGTATGAAAGATATGTTATCCTTTCTGATTGCCCGTGATACAATGCACCAGAATCAGTGGCTGGCAGTATTAGAGGATTTGGGAGGCGTACAGAATGTACATCCGATTCCAAACAGCTTCCGGCAAACGCAGGAAAAACAGGAGTTCAGCTATACGTTTGTTTCAACAAACATTGCGGATGGAGCTTCTCAGCAGGGACAGCGTTGGTCTTCAGGAACCTCTATAGACGGCAAAGGCCAGTTTATCTTTGAAAAGGCACAACCGTATGGAGAAGAACCTGTATTAAATCCACCCAAACCGGAAGGACATGCTCAGGTAGAGCAAATGGAAGGATCAACGGGAATAGGTGGAAAGATTAGTGAATTTATTAGTGAGGTAGGTAAAAAGCTTTAAGGCTTTAAAAGTAAAAGTTGACAGGTAGCCATGAATTAAAATCTTTCAATCCGGAAGGTTAGTTCATGGCTATACAGATACTATACGACTTTACTAATTGCCAGGTGCCCTTTCACGTTTTAATTAAGAGTTGTCATGATCTCAAAAACTGCTATCAAGCCAATCCGGGTGCGGATTCAGGAAAAGAGAAAACAAATTGCAGCCCAGAGTAATGTCATCAGTGAACTGATTCAGATACAAGGTCAGTGCCGCAAAGAACTAGACATATTACTGGAGGAGGAGAGACTAGAAAAACGTTCTTTCAGTTTGTTAATTAATAACTCAAAGCAAACAGAACAGCAGACTTCTGTCTTGCTTGCAGATACTAGTAAATAATTAATGTTGTCAAATGAAAGGTCTGTAGAACCTGATGTAAGTTCTCTTTATTACGGCTAGATAGATATGAAAGTTTTTAGATCACTCCTATGGATACAAGGCCTGTATATACTGATCATAGCCATATGGCCGCTTGTACATATAGATAGCTTTATGAAGGTAACAGGCTACAAGACAGATATATGGCTAGTCAAAACGGTAGGGGCGTTGGGCATACCTGTTGCCTTGACTCTGCTGAGTTATCTTTTTATCCGTACCGACTCCCGACCTGCTTTTGTACTTGGAGGAAGTACAGCTTTGGCGTTTGCCTTTGTGGACTTCTATTATCCGTTACGTGATGTCATTTCGGATATCTATATAGTAGATGGATGGGTACAGGTACTGTTTCTGTTGACGTGGATCTATATTTTTGTCCGGGAGTATCACAAGTTCAAAGCCCCGTCGCCGACACCCTTTATACATACAGAATAAGATAGTTTCAAGATCTTCGCCATAAAAGAAGGAATGATATGATTTAGTGTACTAATTAACTCGTTATGTAGTAAAAGCCATTCTTTTTAAGAGTGGCTTTTTTGGTAAGAAAGATCTTGGCTCGCATAAGTATCTGCTTAAGCCTGACAGCTTAAGAATGTATCTTACTTTTCTCCTGATGTATTGCAATTCTGAATGAAGTTTAACTGAAAACAATTAAAGATCCACAGAGGGCTTGCCTTCAAAGGATGTAAACTGTAATAGAGATTATATACATACGCTGTTGCTAAATCCATTTTCCGAGTTACTTCCGGTATTTTGAGTTGATCTTTTGAAATACTGACAGAAACCATAGCCCGTAAAAATTAATAGGCAGCCCATAAAGGTTGGAAAAGACTTTTACCCGAAAAAGAGACAAAATACTCATTATTATATATTATAAATGAGTATTTTGTGTATAACCGTTTGAATGACAGGTGTCTATCTTGTAGATATCAGACTATGTGTCTTTACAGTGATACTTGTCTAAAAACAATGTCAGCAATCGAAAAATTTATCGGGTCGTGTCAAAAATGTCCAGAAGCTTTTCGATTTCTGAAACAGGAAGCCGGGTCAGTTTCCGGATGAACACCCCCTGTGATCGAAGCTTCGAATACAGTTTCAGATGGAGGCGAAGTATGTATCGGCTTATCATCAACTCCTCTTTTGCATTCTCAAGATCTGCTATCCGGCTTGCAGGTACTGGGAAAAAGAAAAATTGCTTATAGATAACAACATGTCGCAAATAATCACAGAACAAAAAATGCACTTCCGGGTCCTGAACAAGTAGTTTAACGGATTGGAATAAGGTGCGGTCTATTAATTTTTGATACATAATAAAGGTAAAAAAATGTATAAAAACAGGAAAGAATCAATTAGTACATCTAAACTGAGTGGGGTTAGATGGAATAGGGTTTTATTTTTCTCTTGTTTTCGTGTGGTTTCCTGATTTACAACAAAAATCTGAAATGAATACTTTTTAGAGAAGAGGATAAATACGCAATTTACAAAACAGGTATTTATCCTCTTTTAGAATTTTATTTTCTTGTGCAACTTTATATTGTTCTGATTAATAAATGAATACAAGTGATTTACGAGCAACCTTTTAAAATTTTATGAATAAACCGGAACATTCTTCGCATAGATAGCCGATTTGTAGGTGTTGCTTCTGCTTCTCAGATAATAAATCTGTTACTAGCTAATAGACTTACAAAATCAGGTTCGGAGTATGTATCAACAACAAATTGAAGGTAGGTTATCCAAACCAGATACTAAAAACTTTCAGGAATAAACTGTAATTATTTTTCGCAGGAATACGATAACTACCCCACTTATTACTGATTTATTCCTGAAACGCATACTATACAATTACGTTGGCTTTCTTAAGCTATTATTTTAAGTTGATAATACATTCTACCGCAAAAAAGCCTTCCTGATTCAGAAAGGCTTTTTTATGAAGGTCAGCTAGTAAATATTCTATAAAAAAGAATACCACTGGTAATATTTGGAACATTCATTCTGAATCTTCCTATGCTATTTTTTCTTATTCTCTTTTATAACCTCACGGGTATTTTTTATTAGTTCACGCAGATCACCCGAACTCTCCATCTTTAATTTACTATTATCAAACATTTTATTGTCCTCTTTGTCTACCAGATTGGCTTCAAAGACAAATAGATAGGTGTTCTTTTTATCTTTCTTCAACAAGTCTATTCCAGTTTCCATCAGCTGGTTGGGTTTTATACTCATCGGTACTTCTATTGTTGCCTTACCCTTAGCTGGAATATTAACTACTTCTGGCATGGTTCCTTCGGTAAATTTTTCCCCATTCAGATTCACCTGAAAGCGGGCATTATGTAGTACGAAGTGAAATACGTTTTTATTGGTAATTTCCGTACGAACAGAATATTTAGTCTGTTTGAATCCAAGCTTATCCAGATCTGCGTCAACAAGTTTTAGCTCCGGAAGCCGTAAAAGAGGAAGCTTTTTTGAGACTTCCAGTTCAACAGGTTTCTTTTTTAGAAAGGGTAAGTCTGTATAAATGTTTGCTTTTGCCGTGTATTCTGTGCTATCCAGTCCCTTCTGTTCCAGTTGTTTCAATGTCTGGATCAGTTCCTCATTTTTAATAGTCACCGGCAGAATTATCAGGCTACTGTCATTGCTATTGATATCGACATGTTTGGGATAGGAGCTCTGCACTACTTTTACGCCTGCAATGTACAACTGATAAGCCAGGCTATCAGCTTCAAAGCCCACCGGGGCTGGATTGTCAATCAGTATTTTCATATTTCCTTTCGTATAGTCTTTGTCTATATGAAGGATTTGCATACCAACCATTTCGATCCTAGGCTTAATAAATGTTGCCTCAGGATCTTTCTGAGACCGCTGTTGCCAGCGGAAAACCAGATAGCCCCCTGCCAGTACCAGTATCAATACCAGTACTATCCAACCTGTTCTTTTCATATAAAATATAGTTAAATTTTTCTTTTAAATGGATCAATATATACCTACACAGATGGCAATAGACCACCTATACCTGCCCGTTATCACATTGAAGATTGATAGATCAGGCACGCACCAGCGTTAAAGAAATAAGAATTGGCGGTAAACAGATAGGGAAGGAGAAATGCTTCCGGATTGCAAAAAATAGTTATTTGGTAATAGCAACCTGTGTAAAGTCCAGATCACTACTTATCCATCCCCGAAACATACATTCTGTATTAAAGGAGAATACCACTTTGCCACAAGCATCCATCGAGATAAGACCTATGTCACCCAGGACATGTTTATCTTTCTTAAATACTACAAAATCACACGCTTCCTGTAGTTCTTTCCCTGCAAATTCCATCAACGCGGAAACAGAATAGCCAGCTACCTTGCGCATCAAACACTCTCCGTCACCAGTTCCTGAAACTGCGCAAGTGATATTGTTGGCATAGCAACCTGCTCCAATCATACAACTATCACCAATACGGCCCTTCATCTGATTCGTAAGGCCTCCGGTAGACGTCCCCGCAGCCAGATTGCCTTCCTGATCCAGCGCTACAGCTCCAACCGTGTCATTTAATATAACATCAGGCTTATTTTGTGTTTGCATCTGCATCTCTGCCAGTGCATTGTACTGACTTTCGGAAATGAAGTACGAATCTGGCATAAACGGCATTTGCAGGCTTCTTCCCAATTCCATTGCACCTTCGGCACCCATAAGAACATGTGGAGTTTGTTCCATAACAGCACGAGCTAATGAAATAGGATGTTGGATCTGGCGTACCAGCGCAACTGCTCCAGCCTGCAGATCTTTCCCATTCATAATAGAAGCATCCATGGCTACTTCCCCCTTCTGATCCAAAGCCGCTCCTCGACCTGCATTAAACAAAGGATGTAATTCCATTTGTTGTATGGCTGCCTCTACTGCATCCACTGCCGAACCACCCTGACGCAAAATCCGATATCCTGCCTCTAGCGCCTGATGAAGACCTGCTTCATAGGCTTGTTGATTTTGTTTGATACGGGGAGATAGGGGCTCTGCTCCTCCGTGAATGGCTAAGGCTACTATAGACATAGATAAAAAAGTAAAAAGATGGAAAATAAGGCACTGTTCACTCCATAGGTGTGACAGTGCCCATCGAACAGACACATTCACCTAATGAGATCGAATGTTTTCTTCAAGCTCAATATCCTTCTTGGCCGGGACGAATTTTCGTTCTTTGAGGGTAAACCCATTTCCTTTAGTCAGAAGATGTACTGTCAGATTTTCGGCACTTATAGGTGTGCCCTCCTCCACATACGCTATATTCGAATGTCCTAACCCTTTACAGTCAATCACTACAACCATCCCGGAACCACGGCATTCGGCATCATTCCCATTATGAATCACCAGAGCCGTATCTTCTCCAAGGCCCAATCCTATACAGGAAGGATTCATGATAACGGCTTCTGCCAGTCGTCCAAAGCGTCCGCGGTTGATAAAATGGGTATCTATGATGCAATGATCTATGAGTCCCAAACCAGAACTGATTTTTACAGTTCCTTTCAGCAAACCCTTGCTGCTATCCCCTCCATAAATCATAATAGCAGACATCGCCATAGCACCCGCACTGGTACCTCCTACAATAAATCCAGGTTCCTGGATATACTTCCGGTTAATGACATCTGCTACCTGTGAGCAGCCTAATATGGTAGAGAGGCGAAACTGATCACCTCCACTAAAGAAGACCGCACTAGCCTTCTCAATACGTTTGACTGTGGCTGGAACTTTTGCCTCTTCCCGATTACCAATATGGATAATACCTACATTGGAGATGTTGGCTCGTTCAAAAGCCTTCTGATACTTTTTACCCATCTCGTGGGGTTCTTCAGAAGCGGTAGTAATTACCTCAATGCGGTGATCAGCTTTGGCATCAGGAGGAAGCAGTTCCTGCAAGACCTCAAAATTTCGAAAGTTTCGGCTTTCCTCCTGAGCTTCTGATAGCTTTTCCGGATCTCCCACATCCTCGGCTCCTCCTATAATTAATAATTTTCCTTTAGGAACTTCCTGCATGATTAGGATGCTTTAGATAAAACAAATGGATGATAGGTTTTACTCTGTGTTTGCTGACTGGCCTGCGTTGCAGAGGAGCCCTCTGCAACCAGAACATCTGGTATATCCAGCGATTGTTCTTTTTGTTGCCTTAGTTGTTTTAAATAAGTGGTCAATTCTTCAATTTCTTCAGCAAGCACAGTGATAAACGCCTTTGAAGGCGCCATATCAAGGGCATAGTTTACTGCATCTTTTTCATCTGGAATTACTTTGACCCAGGTTTGTGCATTATGCTCACGAATTCCTTCTTCCAACAGATTGACTATTTCCTCAGGATCACGTCCACGCAGATCTTTGTCAAGCCGGATGATGATCTGATCAAAGATTTGTGCTGCGAGTTTGCCCATAGTTTGGATATCATCAGCCCGTCGGTCACCCACACCTGCAATGATTCCGATCTTTACAGATGCTTCTACTTTTCCCATGAAGTGTTGCAACTCCTGCATTCCACCTTTATTGTGTGCATAGTCAATCATAACTGTGCTGTCCGGAAAGGTGAACAAATTCATCCGGCCAGGTGTATTGTCGGGAGAGGGTACAAAAGAATGCAGTGCCTGCTGAAGCATTACAGGCGAAAGTCCCTGTATGAATCCTGCGAGGGTAGCAGGCAGGATATTTTTGATCATACAGGACGCCTTTCCATCCAGTGTAAGAGGGATAGAGGCAACGTTTGCTATACGTGTTTTCCATTGCCCCTGGCAAATAGTCAGATACCCCTCTTCAATAATAGCCGCCAATCCTCCCTCTGCACAATGGCGAATGATTCGTTGATTAGTAGGGTTGATGCTAAAAAAAGCTACGTCACAGTCTACATCGCTAGCCATCTCATATACCAGATCATCATCTGCATTCAGTATGGAATAGCCATCTTTAGCCGTGCTACGGGCTACCACACTTTTTACCCTTGCCATTTCTTCCAGTGTCTCTATACCATTCAGGCCCAGATGATCCTCTGACACATTGGTAACAATACTGATAGTACACTGATCGAACCCAAGGCCAGAACGTAGTATGCCTCCGCGGGCACACTCCAGTACCGCTACATCTACTGAGGGGTCTGTTAATATCATATGGGCACTCTTAGGGCCCGTACAATCTCCCTTTTGAATCAGATGGCCCTGAATATAAATCCCTTCAGTTGTTGTATATCCTACCGTTTGTCCGGTCTGACCCATCATATGGGCAATTAACCGGGTAGTAGTTGTTTTTCCATTGGTACCTGTGACAGCAATGATAGGAATGCGGGCCTGTATATTTTTTGGAAAGAGCATATCTACAACCGGTGCAGCAACATTTCGGGGCATTCCTTCGGTAGGAGATAAATGCATCCGGAAGCCCGGTGCTGCATTTACTTCAATTACAGCGCCGGTAGCGGTTGTAATGGGTTGTTCAATGCTTTGCGTAACAATGTCAATTCCACAAATATCAAGACCCATCAGACGGGCTATCCGCTCAGCCATAAATACATTGTGTGGATGCACCTGATCTGTGACATCTGTCGCCGTGCCTCCGGTACTCAGATTTGCAGTCCGTTTCAGAAAAAGTGTCTCTCCTGAAGGAAGGATTGTTTCCAGTGTATATCCTTTTTCGTTCAATATAGATACAGTGGCCTGGTCAATCTTGACACTGGTAAGAACCTTTTCATGTCCTTCTCCCCGGCGTGGGTCTGTATTGAGTTCATCTATCAGTTGCAGAATGCTGTGTATTCCATTTCCGATAATGAATGGGGGAGTACGTCGGGCAACAGCTACCAGCTTATAGTTGATAACCAGAAACCGATAATCTTCACCCTGTATAAATCTTTCGACAATGACTGTATCTGATATGCGTTTAGCCAATGAAAAAGCTTCCCAGGCCTGCTCCAGCAAACGAATTCCTGTAGTTACTCCACGTCCGTGATTTCCGTCGAGAGGCTTGATCACAAGCGGAAATCCCATTTCTTCAATGGCAGCCTGTAGCTGGGCCTCTTTTCGTATAGTTATTCCATACGCAACAGGGATACCTGCTTTGGCAAGCACCTGTTTTGTCTGCTCTTTATCGGCAGCCAGTTCTACGCCCATATTGCTTGTGGTCTGAGCAATGGTAGCCTGAATTCTTTTCTGACGGCTTCCCTGACCAAAAATGATTTCACTACCCTCATCCAGTACCTGATAAGGAATCTTCCTTCTTTCAGCTTCCTGCACAATAGATAAGGTACTTGGTCCGAGTTGATGATCGTGTTTGATACGAACAAGCTCCCGGATATCATCCTCAAGGGTAAAAGCCGTGTTTTTTGCCAGTGCTTCTGCGATACGCACAGCAGCTGTAGCTGCATATAAGCCAGCTTCTTCTATTTCGTAGGAAAAAACGACATAATATACACCTATCTTTCCTGTGCCACGGGTTCTTCCAAAGCCACATGGCATACCTGCCAGACTTTGTAGTTCCAAGGCTATGTGTTCTATTACATGTCCCATCCAGGTTCCATCATAGACACGTTTAAAAAAACCGCCACGATGATTTTCAGAACAGCGGTGTTCAATTAAAGACGGAATCTGTGTTTCTATTCGTTCTGAGAATCCATCAATGGTGTGGGTTGGATAATATTCCAGTTCTTCCAGGTCAAGCTTCATGACAATAAGCTTCTGACGGTAGGCAGACCAGTAGTTAGGGCCTCGCATTACCTTTGTTTCAAGTACTTTCATTGGTAGGTCTTTACGTTTGCCATACCATCGGTAAAAAATATGCCCGTATTTAGATTTTTTACAGGCAAAATGGGATTATACTCATTTGAAACGTAAAGCAGCTAATGCCTTGGCGTATAACTACTTAGTTCAGTAGAAAGTCTGTGCTTTGCTTTGACTCCATTACAACTATAGTTTTTTCCAGAGCTATTTTTCAGAAAATGTGTTTTTGCAAATGGAAGGTTTTGAGGGGAAGAAAACAGAATGGCTTACATATCATTTACCTCACATACTATACATGTGGTTGTTACTTATTTTCTAAAATGAGTGTTTGTACGTATAATCAGTGTCCCTCATTGGATTCCCCACTTTATGTATGTAAGGAAAAGTTGTGGAAAAGCAGATGAGAAGATGTAGAATTCTGTTTGGAAACAATAGTCAAACCTGAGACATCACACAATGTGTCATGCTACTTTCTACAGCACATCTGCAAATACACATATTCATGTCTTGAAGTACCCTTGAGGAGCGCCTACTTTTGTGAAACCTAGGCCTGATACTGTCTTGTATGCAGAACAGGTAAGCTGGTTTTACAAGTAATTACACTCACTTATCCTATTCAGTTATAGTCTTTTATCCAATGATCAATCCAACGAAAACTGCTATGAACCTTTCTCCCTTTAGCTATTGTCGTACCTTTGCCTTTCTTTTTTTGTTAACTATAACATTTTCTTGTAAAAAAGATGATGAACCCACTACACCGGCTGTAAATAATGACTGCCTGGTGACCCGTGAAGAAGATGCGGAGGACTATGTACTGCTGGAATATAATGCCGATGGTAAAATAATCAAGACAGCTTCTTATGATAAAACAAAGAGTAATGCTTTGGAAAGCACCTTGTTTACGGATTATGTCGATGGGAAAGTAGAGAAGATCCGGATTTTTTATAATGGCAAAACTTCTGGTACACCAGACATAACCGCTATGGCAACTACCGACGCTTCCGGTAAAATTCAAACACTCACAGCTCCCTTTTTAGGTGGTGTTTCATCTACGGCTACTTTTACCTATAGTGGTAATAACATCACTAAAATTACACGAAATGATACTCAATACCGCTATGAATATGATGGTAATGGTAATCTGACTAAGATTTTTTACAAAATTGGCAGCCAAACCGAAGAGTTACTTACTGAGTATACCTATGATGACAAACCCAACCCCCACAGAACGTATGTGGCATTATTGGTCTTTGGTGTAGTCTTTGGTGACATTGCCGATGTAGTGAGTGCAAACAATCCCATCAGTAGTAAATCATATGACGGTAATACGGTGAGTTCTACCTCGACCTATGTGTATACTTACAATGATAAAGGGTTTCCGCTCACAGTTAAGCAGACTATCTCCGAATCTGGAAGTGCAGATGAAGTTATCAATTTTTCACTGCAATATACTTGTAAGTAAACGATAGCTACATGCAATAAGGTTGAGATACCGATCCTATTGTGTCTTATATCTTTTTCGAATTTTGAGGTTTTTAAAAGACACATGAATCATACCAACTATAGAAAGTGATTTTTATACCCATCACTTATGCTTTTACAAAGAGTGAAGGTGATGGGTACTTTTTAAGAACTCCCTCTTTGTTTTCTCAGTTTCTCTTTCATTGTTCTTCTTGTGGCTTCTTCATTTTTTGCTTGCGAAAAATGCATTTCCAGTACTGCTTCCGTCCACATGAATTAAGGCCAACCCTTATCTTGTGCTAGATCTTTGACAATCTTGATCTTTTTAGGAAAATCTATTTTTTAATCCTCTCGACCCTTTGGACAGCGGAGATGCCTTTGCTTCACAAATTTGTCAATTGCTTACGCGTTCACCTTTCTCTGAATAGATAACTTAGTTGGTTAGCTAAGTCGGTTTGTATAAAAGTCGCGTAGTGTGGATACGATATGACAGAAAAATACAATTTGTGGAATTGGGGCTATCAGCTAAAAAGCATGCCTGTCAGTGAAGGAATTTTGTGGTTTATGGTTAAATATATGCAACAGAGAGTATTTTTCCAGAAATGCATAAGTAGTAATCTGTTTTTGAAAATGGCTTAAGACAAGTAAAAGTACAGATTTTGCTGATATAAGGGGCTACTGCTCTAGTACCAGACGGCAACTACTCATTTTGTAAATTAAGTAGTTATACTGGCTGGTAATGATTTCTTTATCAAAGGTTTATGATTGGCACTGTTTTTACAGTATATCAATAGGAAAGACGGAATAGCCGTTTTCCAAAAGGATGATACAGAGTGAGATCTTTACCTGGTTTAGTTTGTGTTAGGAAGATACATCTTTCTCTTTTCTGCTGAAAGTAAGGATGTATCTTCTTTCTAACCGCTATCCATTTAGTATGTATGGAAGTTGGCTACAAATTAGTGGGTTAAAACAAGACATATAAATACATTATTCAGCATAAACAAACAAGGGATTCTAAGCGGATGCTTATACCCTGATTCAGATACTTTACATTTTACCGTTTCATCTTTGCTTCTTTATTCATACGTATAGCAAAAAAGCTTCTCTGGATCAGAGAAGCTTTTTTTATAGAAGTTGTCCCGTCCTGAATATAGTAGTTTAGATTGGAGTTTACCTAAACAAAATGCGCTTTTTATAGATGAACAATAAGAACTTATACTTGGTAATGAATTAGGTAATTGAATGCAGCTCCCTACCAGATAACTTAGGAACCAGCTATATACTATCAAAGAGGTGTTTGTTCAACTTTTGACATACTTTGTTAAAAAAGTAGTATCTTTTCGTGCAAAATAGTTCTTGCATCTTTGTGAGCTACCTTCCACTTAAAGTTGAAACGACTTGTTTCCATATGTCTGCTATTCCTTTTACTCTATCATTCAATAGGGTATTTTCTGTTATTTGAGTGGAAAAAAACAGAAGCCAGAACAGCCTTGCATCAATCTGTACAAGATCCGTCTATACAAGGAAACACTTTACCTCAAAAGGACTGGCTTGTATTCAAAGTGCCCGTAGGATGGTATCATCAGACAAACCGTGGATTTGAAAAGGTGGATGGTGAACTTACCCATCGAGGGAAAATCTATGAAAAGGTTATTCAGCGAATTGTGAATGATACACTATTTGTGTATTGTGTCAATAATGCCAAACAAGAAAAAGTACTGAATGATTTACAGACACATATAAATACACATGTACTGGATCTAGCTAAGAAGGACTCTAAGCAATCATCTTCTCCTATAAAATCTTTTTTTAAACAGGTTTATCTACCTTATCTACCTGTTTGTTTTAGACTCATGTTAGAAGCCAGAGATACTCGGAATGCCTGTTTTTTCTGGGATTGTGTGTTTACTTCCGGTATACCTACTATACTGACTCCCCCTCCAGAGTTCTCTCTTTCATAGCTGATAGAACTACCAATAGGATAACTTTTCTAGAGCGTATTCTTTGTTTGCTTACACGATTGTATTCTACCGTTGTCTAAGTAACAGATAGGCTAGGCTATGGGTATGCCTGTCTGAATCCGTTATCTTTTCAATTTGCCATTTGTCACCTTATTCTCATGAAGAAATATAGTACTACTTATATAAAACCATTCGTTTCCTGTTCCTTATCTGCAAACTCCCTACTTACAAGAGTCCTTTTTATTCTAGTTGGACTTGTTATGACCTTCTCTGTTCATGCACAGACAGAACAGCCGGATAGTGTAAAAGTCCGACAAAAAGATTCTTTACGCACCTATCAGTTACAACAGGTGGATGTCTATGGAAAACAGGATCAGGTTGAGCATCTGAAACCTGTTCATAATACCTATCTGATTGGTGGCGTTAAAAATGAAGTCATCAATATTTCAACTTTGAACGCCAATATTGCTGAAAAGACAGGTCGTCAGTTGTTTGCCAAGATTCCGGGAATATTTGTCTATGATATGGATGGATCGGGTAATCAGATGAATATAGCCACCCGTGGATTGGACCCACACCGGAGCTGGGAGTATAACATTCGTCAGAACTTTATTATGACTAACTCGGATATTTATGGATATCCTGCCAGTCACTATAGTCCGCCAATGGAGTCTATTCAGAAAGTAGAGTTAATACGCGGCACAGCCTCCCTTCAATACGGTTCG
The DNA here is from genome assembly GCF_030068545.1 of Xanthocytophaga flava. Taxonomy (NCBI): domain Bacteria; kingdom Pseudomonadati; phylum Bacteroidota; class Cytophagia; order Cytophagales; family Rhodocytophagaceae; genus Xanthocytophaga; species Xanthocytophaga flava. The sequence continues at coordinate 66,071 of NZ_JASJOR010000011.1, forward strand.
CAATTTGGTGGTATGATCAACTATATAACCAAACAGGCAGATTCTACCCGCAAAGTTAGTTTTGAAAGCATCAACTCGGCAGGTTCATATGGTCTTTTTAGTTCATACAATGCCATTGGCGGAAGAATTGGTAAGCTAACTTATTATGCCTATTATCATAAACGTGTGTCTGATGGTTATCGTAAGAATAGTGAATCCAATGCCGAAGCTCAGTTCATTAGTTTGTCCTATCGTTTTTCCAGAAAGGTAAATCTGAAGGCTGAATTAGGCAGAGGTACATACCTGTATCATATCCCCGGTCCGCTGACAGATGCTATGTTTAAGGAAGACCCGCGACAATCTACCCGTTCACGAAACTACTTTAATCCGGATATCTATATTCCTTCACTGACACTGGACTGGCATTTGAATGAAACAACTCAGTTGAGTTTTATCACTTCGGCTGTATTGGGTTCCCGTAATAGCGTGCAGATTGATGCCTTCGCAACCGTTGGGGATACCATCAATCCAGCTACCAACAGCTACAAAGCCCGTCAGGTAGATATTGATAACTTCAATAGCTATACTTCCGAAATTCGTTTGCTGAAGACTTATACCTTGGGTGGATTACCAAGTAGCCTGTCTGCAGGAATACGGTATATCAACAATGACTTGCATCGTCGTCAATTGGGTAAAGGTACTACTGCCTCTGATTTTGATCTTACATTAACCGATCTAAACTGGGGGAGGGATCTGCATTTCAAAACCCAAAATATGGCTGTTTTTGTAGAAAACCTGTTTCGGATTACACCGAAGTTTTCCGTTACGCCAGGCATTCGCTATGAAAACGGGGTAACAGATCTTTCCGGAAAAATCAGCTATTATGATGCTCAGGATGTGCCAAACAAAATCAAACATCATTTTCCTCTGGCAGGTCTCAATGCTCAGTATCAGATCAACCCCAACCATACTATCTATGGAGGCTGGGCTCAGTCATATCGTCCGGTTATTCTGAAAGATATCATTCCAGGTTCTGTGCTGGAACGTGCCAACAAGGATCTGAAAGATGCCTTTGGTTACAATGCTGAAGTGGGAGTCCGCGGTAACTTTGCCAGCTGGCTCTATTATGATGTAACAGCCTTTCAGCTTTTGTACAGAAATCGACTGGGAAACCTGATTCTAACAGATTCTGATGGAACGTCTTATATTTATAAAACCAATGTAGGAGATAGTCGCACCAGAGGAGTAGAAACTTATATAGAAGGCAAGCTGATCAAGAGAACTACTTTACAGTTTTCTATCTTTACATCCACTTCTTACTTCGATGCTCGGTACATAAAAGGAGCTGTATCAACAGGAACAGAGAATCAGGATATCACAGGGAACTATGTAGAATCTGCTCCCAGATGGACTACTCGGAACGGGGCAAACTTCTGGTACAAACACTTTAGTGCAACCTTACAATACAGTTATGTGAGCCAAACATTCTCAGATGCACTCAATACCCCAACTCCGTCTGCGAATGGAGCCAAAGGTCTGGTACCTGCTTATGGCATCTGGGATTTGAATATGAGTATGCATTTTGGTGGTAATTATGTATTCCGTTTGGGCATTAACAATCTTACCAATACACAATACTTTACCAAACGACCTACTTTCTATCCAGGACCAGGAATATGGAGTTCAGATGGCCGAAGCATTGTTGCTTCATTTGGGGTGAGATTGTAATGACATATTTGTCTCATCTGAAATAGAACAAACCAAGAGTCTATACTTTTTGAAAAGAGTGTAGGTTCTTGGTTTGTTTTTATAGATCCTTCTTCTGTCGTTTGTTTATATTCTCTTCTCTTTCTTCATTTTTTGCTTATTTCCTGAGTTGGTTTATTGTCCAATGCTTATGCCTTATCTTGTCCCATATCTTTTCTAGAAATATGGTTTGTAAATAAAGAAAAAAAGCACTTTCCCTGTCCTCCTGGAAGGATCTCGTGACAAATAGAGCCATGCCTGGTTTGTGAGAAAAACAAATACATTCCAAATCCAAAGGCCGCCGGTCTTGCCACGAGTTCCTTTCAGGAGGACAAAAAAGGGTGTAAGGGCACAAAAAAGAGATTATCTCCTAAAAGCTGCAAAAGTGACACGGTGATAAGAAGAGTGATGTTCTGGACTTTAAACTAACTTTAGATACAAACATGCATAAAAATGAAGAGAGATTAGAATCTATAAATTGAAAAGCTATCAAGAAAATAGATTTTACACTTTTAAAGAGTATAGAATTTACTCTTCTTCGATTATTCCAGATCAAATAAACTCTATCTGAATTGATGTTGTAAACTTGAAAATATGTTGAGATTGACTTATACTTGTATCATCATTCCCGATTACAATGTATACCTACGGATTTTTCTCTAATGTTCTTCCTCCTCCAGTAGCTTGCTAAGCTAAGCAACTGGAATAACTGTAGCGTTATCTTCTTAGATTGTAAGAGGCATAACTGCTATTGCCTGTTTTATTTTCTGCAAGGTTGTTTAGCTGAGCCCTCTATGGGTATTTCTAACTCTTTATTTTCTGGATTTGTCGTGTATACATATCAGAACAAGGAGAGCTTATTTCAAATCTGTTCAAACAATCATTGTATGAAAAAGGCTTTTATAAAACTTCATATTTCTATCGTACTTGCTGGTTTTACCGGACTTTTTGGAAAACTTATTACACTCAATGAAGGCTTGCTGGCCTGGTACAGAATATTGCTGGCTGGAATACTGATGCTGGGCATTTTAAGCATAACACGACGTTTAACTTCTGTGTCTTTGAAAGATTTTCTGCGAATTTCTGTGCCGGGATTCCTTATAGGGTTACACTGGCTGTTTTTCTATGGAAGTATCAAATATGCCAATATCTCAGTCGGAGTTGTGTGTTTCTCCCTGACCAGTTTTTTTACTGCACTATTTTCACCTATCCTGAACAAACACCGGATCATAGTCGCAGAATTATTGCTGAGTATGTTAACACTGGCAGGCATTGCTCTGATATTTAGCTTTGACTCTCAATACAGGATAGGAATAGGCTTAGGGGTGATATCCTCTATAGTAGGATCATTATACACAATCACCAACGAATGTTTGGCAAAGTTATATGCAAGCGAAGTTATCATTACCTACTCAATGTTAGGAGGTGCACTGGGACTTTCTATATTCATGCCCTTGTATCTGTATTTCTTTCCTGTAGGTTCTATTATTCCTTCCCGGGCAGATTTTGGTTATTTGCTGGTGTTATCATTGTTTTGTACAGTGTTGCTGTATCTGCTTCAAACCCAGGCATTGCGCAAAATATCCGCATTTACAATCAATCTGAGCTTAAACCTGGAGCCTGTGTACACGATTATACTGGCTATTATAATTTATCAGGAGAATAAGGAATTAACACCTGTATTTTATCTTGGATTAGGATTGATTGTACTTTCTGTGATACTGCAAATGGTAAGGGTGTTCCTTAAAAATAAGGAGCAGAAAGTCGTGGAAGTATGATACTGTGAATTCTGCACATCAGAGCCATTGATCGGAATTCTAGTCAATTAAATGGATATGGGAATATACAGATGACTCAGATGTTAATAGTTTATGACCTTTGTTCGGATCATTTTTTTGTTTGACCATAGTTCAGGTCGCTTCACAAGAATATTCGAATAATGGTCAACTTAATGCTTGACCGGAATTCAGTTCACTTTCAACTGCAACTGGAATTCCGGTTATTTTTTGAGAAAATCGAAATAATAATCATGTTTTGATAATACCAGAGTTCCGAAAGTGAAGTTGTATCTATTCAAAATACTACGATACTAATACCAATGAGCACAACATTTGATTTTTCTACTTTTAAATACAAAGAAGTAATTCAGGATATCAACAAATGGAAAGTTTTAAAGGGTAAGGAAGCAAAACAGATTGTTCACGAAATTGCTTTTATGGTAAAAGAGAGATTGACTTTGAATGAAGTTTGTAATTATGGTATAAATGAAAAAGTATATATTCCTTCATTCATAGAGGATAACTCGGGGCTTCTCTTCCATTTTATACCTGGAGGTAAATTCACATTTGGCCTTTCTGAAAGAGAAGAGACACTTCTTAAAATGTCCGGGATAGACTTTGATTTAAGTTTAATGAAACCTGCAAAAGACATCTGGGTGAAGCCTTTCTTTATTACACGATTTCCTATTATTGCCAACTTTGTAAATGAACATATCACTACAGATCCGGATCTTTTTCGACCTGTGTTTGGAAATGAAGAAGAGGATAGTGTATGTCCTATGTATTTAACATTAGAAGAGATACATCAACTTTTTGGAAAGTTTGGCTTTAAAATCCCTGGTGAGGTGCAACTGGAATATGCTTTACGGGGAGGCGGTAATACATTGTTTTATTTAGGCGATGAATTGCCTCAAGATAGAGCAGTTATAGGTAATAGCTTATGTTGCAATGAATTTAGCGATGGTGAAATAAATAACCGATATGCCAATTTGTTTGGTTTAGTGGGTGTCAGCATTGGTGAATGGTGTTGTGACAAATGGTATCCATCACATGCAAATATGTATGATGATTCTCCTTATACTGACAGTTCTACCAGTGAATATGTTATCAAAGGTGGAGCTGCTGCTTTTTGGCCCTGGCAAAATCCGGAAGAATGGATTCTTGCTATTTCTGCAATGAGAAGTAGTTCAGAAGGACTGGAAGATACTACTTGTGGGGTGAGAGCGTTACTGGATATCTCTATTTAAAAGTACTCCTCAGTCCGAAGATTGAACTAAGGAGTAACTTTGTATTCTATTCCTTCTCTTTTAACAGTGTTGGTATATCATAAAGCAGATTGGTAACATCACTAGGCACGGTACCATCATAAAAACCACGAATACGTCCCTGACGGTCAATCAGTACCAGGGCTCCACTGTGAACAATGCCTCCTGGTTCGCTTTTATCTTCCAGAGCTGTTACCATCAAACCCTTCTGAGCAAGCTGATATGTTGCTGCTTTGTCTCCTGTTAGAAAATGCCACTTCTTACTGTCAAGACCAAAATTTTCTGCATATTCTTTCAGAAAGGAAACATTATCATGTTTGGGGTCTAAGGTAATAGAAACGAAAATAACATCCGGATTGTCTTTAAACTTCTCATACACCCGCATCGATTCCTTTTTTACTTTGGGACAAATGGTAGGGCAGTAGGAATAAAAGAAATCGGCAATGTATATTTTGCCTTTCAGCGTTTCATTGGTGATAAGTGTACTGTCCTGATCACGATAGGAAAATGCTGGGATTGTATGATATACAGTTTTTCCGTTTTCCTCGTGGGTTGGACCTAATATAGGTAAGCCTTTCTCCTGATTACAACCCGTAAGGCTTACTACACATAAGATAAATAAGGTATAAAAAAGATTAGTTGTTTTCATGTAGTTTACTTTTTAAGAAGTTCTTTTCCTTTGTTTATGCTGCCCAGCATCTGATCACGTACAGCATCAATCTTATCTTTCTCGTTTTTCAGATAGGTTATTTTTTCTTCATCTGTTTTGGATTGCATCTGACCATCAAATTCCTGCATCCAGTGAGTCATCGCATCATCTGCCTTATTTAACTGTATTACAAGGGAATCCAGCTGTTGTCTCTGAGTAGCATTAGCTTGTTTTGGATTGATTTTAGCCAGGCTATCCAGTTGTTTGATTTGTTGCTGTGCTTCTAATTCCAATGCCATAATTTCTTCCATCTTAGGCATCACTTCATCATGTACAGCCATTACCTGATTTTTCAGCGAGTCTACTGTTGCATTGCCACTTGTTTCTGCCTGATGGTGATGATCATGTCCTCCATCGTATTTTTTTTCGGAACAGGCATAGAAAAACACGGCAAATGCCAATACTAAGAGAATATATTTGCTTTGCACTAAATGATGCATGGGATATAGGTAGTTAGAGTTAAAGTACGAGAAACAAAAATATAGATTATCGGTTTTTGATAAATAACACCAGCCCAAAGATACTTGTTATCAACACACCTGTAGCTGAAAGAAGGGTAACAAAATCTCTCACATTTTTGCCCGCCCATTCCAGTAGTAAGTATTTATGCAGTATAGCAAATGACCATCCTTCAGCCCTGTCTGCATTTTCAATCTTAGCTGCTAGTCGGGATGTGGCTGGTTCTATATAATAGCTGGTCTTTTCAGGTGTATTGTAATTAAGTTTTACCACAGGCAATCGTTTATTTACAAATCCATATTCTCTGTCAAACCGTGTTAGTATCTCAGCGTGAAGCAGATTGTCATTGGAAATATCTTCATTAGCCACATCTGACATCAGATCACAACAGGCAGATTGTAAACTTCCGTTGACGTTTGCCAGATTGGCAAACTTATTAGCAAGGTATTTGGCATATAACACAGAACCATCTTTCAACATTTTTTGCGTATAGGTATGCTGATAAATCACTTCGGCAGACTCTAACTCTGTTTTATCATAGAAGAGCTGGAAATAATTGGTTCGGCCTATTTTTACTATCTGTATATTCAGCAAACGATCCCACTGAATATCCGGCATCAGAGAAGCTACTTCCACTTCTGCTGTTTTGAAAACAGGCTCATAGACAAACTTATTCCGTTCGTCAGGTGTCAGTTTGCGAACCAGATGCCAGGCCCCACTTCCTGCAAACGCAAAGGTAACCAGTGATACGGCTATACCAATCTGACGATGGTATTTTTTAAGGATACCTTTTGTATTACCTGCGGTTGGTTTTTTGAACCGCTTCCATAGAAAGCCATAGACAACAATACCGCTACCAGTCGAAAGTGAAATGATTGCCAATAACATAAGCATAATCGTAATCTGAAGTCCTTTATTGGATATCATTTCCAGAAATGACCAATTGTGTAATAGATCAAAGATCCGGATAAAGGTTTTGCGTCCCTGCGTATTGAAAGTTGCCATCCGGCTTTGCTCTGTTTCAATCATTACATCCATTCTGTCCGATCTGTCAAAGCTTACTTTCCATACAGGTAACAGGCGGTTGATATACTTATATTCATGATCAAATTCTGTGATCTGAGTGATAGCAAGGATTGGTGATGTATAATCATCAATCAGATAGCGAGCCAGTAACTCGGCATACCGGATATCTCCATTGGGAAGAGGCCTTCCATTCTGTGTACTAAAATATAACAAATGGTTAGTTGTATCCTTTATCTGATAGTAGGTCTGCTTATCTAACGTGATGAAACGGAAGTTCTTAAACTTTGTGATTTTATTTTGCTTCAGCACCTCTGCAACAGATAGTTTAATCTGATTCTTTTGTATTGGATATTGAGGAATAAAATCGTGAGCAATAGTGGGCTTAAACCAATGTGACATAAAGGGGTGCATCAAACCGGATAATGTCCAGAAGATGACCGGAATCACAGTGATAATACCCAGAACACGATGCCACTGATACATATTGCGCCTAATAAGTCTTAACACTCTATCTTTGAGTGATAGGGGTTGGCTCTCAAGGGTTGATGTTACTTGTTTCATACAATAAGGTTATAGAGACACAGGCTGAGAGTATCTCGCACTGTGAGTGAATTATTTCTTTCCTGTGAAATTGTATTGAATGCCCATTACAAATGTGCGGGGTGCCCCAGCAGTATAGGTAGCCCGGTCTGATGTGCTATTGCCAAGACTGGTAGAGTTGGCGTATAGCTCATTGGTCATGTTCATGACATTGACAAATACTTCGACTCCTTTCCATGTATATCCTGTCCGGAAGTTAAACAGACTGATTCCTTTAAGACCCAGAGCTGTATGATCGTCGTATGTAACTGTATTAACCTGATTCATGTACCATGAACTCATCCGTTGCCACTCCAGAGAGGCGCGAAAACCTCTGAGCCAGTTTGGTTTGTAAGTAACTTCTGTGTTGGCTGTCCAGGAAGGCGATTGAGGCATAATCTTGTCATTGATATTCTTAACCTGATCTGTTTCCCGTTGGCTCAGTTCAAACTCTATGAATTTATGCAGTGCATTGGTACCTCCAAACCGGAAAAACCATTCAGTAGTCGGCTTCCAGGTGAGTCCATATTCAATACCACGATGTAAGGTTTTACCTGCAGACTGATAGTCATAACTATTGTTGGATTGCCGTATGCTTAATAACTCATTATACCCATTCATCTGGTAAACTGCCCAGTCCAAATAGACCTTGTGCTGGAAAAATGCTGCCCAGCCTCCGATCTCGAAATTATCAAACCGTGCAGGTTTCAGATTATAATAGAATAGGTCCTGACCCTCTGTGGCATTGGTGTTTTTTCGGAAAATAGCAGTAAGCGCAGGAGGGGAGAAACCTTTGGAATAATTTGCATATATGCCTTTGTCCTTACCCAGATCATAGGTTAAGCCAAGTTTAGGGGTAAACTGACTATATGATTTTGAACCCGTGGCATTGTTATCCAGATAGTTGACATAATCGAAAGCCATTCTGTCATAACGTGCACCCAGAGAGAGACGCAGCTTTTGTATAGGTTCAAAGTCCCATTGAGCAAAAAGTGCAGAGTTATAAATATCTGCTTTGTATCTGGACAAATAGTCATTCGGTAATTCTTGTGTGAGCGTGTATTTCTCAACAGACTTTCCATCTGCACGTAATTGGGCTGCTAATTGAGTGGTATAGGCATAGTATGGATTTTTTGAGTAATCATACATGCCACCTACCAGTAGCTTCGATTGAAGGAAGTCGAACCGTTGTGAATGTTGCGCTACAACTCCATAGGAAGTAAAGGCATTTTCGTTGATCTGTCCGGTTGCTGTAGTACTGCCTGCTGTCCAGATAATAGAGTAGTTTGGGTTTTGCTTCAGGGAGTTATCTCTGAAATAAGGGGTAATAGTAGTAGTAGCTTGCGTATTCCACGTATGTTCTAATGTTAGTCTGGTACGGATAGCGTTTGCAGCCCGATAGGTGAAATCATTATTGGATTTATAGGAACGACTATAAAACGCTGTGCTATCTACAGTGCCTCCCGTTTCAGAATAATAATCGTTATATGAAAAGGTACCTGTAAGATTCGTTTTATCAGTAAGTTTGTATTCTACTCTGGCATTCACAGATGATTTCTCAAAATCGCTTCTGTCCATCCAGGAATTCGTTTGTCGGGCAAAATATCCTCCCAGAAAGAAACCAAACCGACCTGTAGTAGCTCCAGCACTGTACTGAAAACGTTTATATCCATAGTTATCAAACTGAATGCCTGCACGGGCTGTAGGAACAGCGGTGGGTCGTTGAGTAATAAAGTTTAATGCTCCTCCTACCGCTTCCGGGCCATAGAGTGAAGACGCAGGCCCTTTTACAATCTCAACAGACGAAATAGCCATCATATTCATCTCTATTAACGCATTATGGTTAAATACACCCATAGGCCGAACAGGAATTCCATCTTCCATGTATAGAAAATAGGAATTGGTCGTCATTGGCTGACGGATACTCATGGCATGTTGTTCATTGTTGTAGTTTAGCATCACTACTCCCGGAGCTTTATTTATGATCTCATATAAATTGGTGGGTTTGGTATCATTGATCAGCGTAGGGGAGAGCTTACTGATTGCTACTGGAGATTGGGTTCGTAAACCAGCTTCCCGATTAGCTGTCACTACTACAGTCTGGAGATTTCCAATCATAGGTGCCAGTGCCACTTTGAGAGATACACCTTCTACAGAAATTTCCTGAGATTCGTATCCAATAAAAGAGATTAGGATTTTTTCAGTTGAGGCTTGTAAAACAAACTGGCCTTTCTCATTAGTTTGGGTTCCTGTTGTTGTATTGGGGATAGACACAGTTGCCCCTGCCAGTGGTTCAAGTGTTTGATTGTCAAAAACGACTCCTTTGATAGTTTGTTGGGCAAATCCTGTGAAGCAAATAAGAAAGCAACAAACAAAGGATATAGTGAGGTTATAGTATTTTTTCATATAGGTTAAAATAAGTTCCACAAAGTGTGTATCGCCTTGAGTGGCATAGTATGAAGTCTCCAACCCAATATCACAGAATAAAACAGAGGCAATAAGATATCAGGGCTAATCCTTTGCATGGAAAAGCCGATTATAGATTTTATCTCTGTAATTTGTGTGATAGGATAGTCTGAGGTAAGACTCCTTGAGTTTCCGTTACTGCTACCTTATGCTTGTACTATGGGTGGGTAAGATGTATAGATACCACCAGCCATATAAATTCCATAAAGACACAAAAGGCATCAGTTGCAGGAAAAGAAATGTAGGAACTTTACATACGGGGAGGGTGGAAGATGTTCAGCAATGTGCTGAATGTAGGTTTAACCAGATAGAATGTCACCAGCTTCCGGTTTACAATCAGAGGGATACGCGCAAAGTTAAATGCATGTAGTTCCTGGCAGCAGAGATTAAGTTCAAGGGTTTTCAACAGGACCTGTTTTTGTTCCTGTTCTGCTGCCTGTTTCAATTTCTTTGCCAGATAACATTTCCCATTACAATTCAACTGAGGTTTTGCTTTGTTGATACAAAGTACCCGTGCAATGTAATCCTGATTGACTTTAAACGAAAGATAGATGCCTGCTCTGCTGAATGTTTGCAGCAGTAGAGAAAAAAGGAGCAGTGCGGTTACTATTTTTCGCATAAAAAGCTATCCTGAGAAAAGGATTAAGGATATAATGCAAATGTATATACTATGAGGTCCCAAAAGTATACCTTTTCTCAGGAAAATCAATGATTAAAATCGCAATTATACTCTGCAATTTTAATCAGGTGTTTGTTTAGGGTTGTGATGTTAGCTTACGGATCGTCCGCAATTTATATTCAAACGTTGCCGCAATCGCATAGGCTCTTTCTTTTGTTTCGGCTGCTTTCGGCCCTTCGAACAGTTCATCGAGAGTGGTATAGAAAAGCTGTATCCAGCGGTCAAAGTGTTGTTTCTCAATAGGTAATGGAATGTGTTTAGCAAATGGACTGCCTGTATAATCCATTGTACCAAGCAATAACTGACTCCAGAACTTATACATAGCAGGTAGATGGTGTGACCAGTCTTTTACTGCATTGTTGAAGATAGGCCCAATCAATTCGTCTTCACGGGCTTTGCCATAAAATGTATTGACAAACTGTTCAATGTCATTTATATCTGTAATGTCTTTTTTCTGAACTTCCATAATAAAATTAAGTATTGTGTGGGCAAGGTAAACACACTGCCAGAGATATAACATGGCAAAGGTCATAAAAAATCCTGAGATGGGTTTATCTTCGGAATTTTTATGACCTTTATAACTGTATAATTGGATATGTGTTTTCTATCTGGCTAAATCCATCTTGACAGTATATTCTGCATTTCCCATTGCTGGCTTACCATCTTTAGAAATACCTTCTGCTATGATACGCCATGTGGTCAGATCATCGGAATTGTAGAAGCTTATAGTGGCTTGTCCTGTCGCATCCGTTTGAACAGAAGGGTTCCAGTACAGCAAATTCCGGAAATCAGGTTGTCTTTGATTCTGCAAAGGAATCTCATATTTGGGAGAATAATACTCACGAACTTTTTGAAAGCCACGTACTGGGAAATTAAATAACCCAGGTTCATTGGAAGGGTAAAAATCTCCAGCTTTGGTAAAAACCGAAAAGATGCCATAATACCCTATCTCTCCAAATTGTCCTCTTCCTACAGCACTTCGTACAGACTCAATAGAATGTACAGCAGTTGGATCAAGACTAAGAATAGGATTTATATTGTGGATAGGGACATTGTCAATGAGATACAATGGATTATATTTAAAATAAAGCTTTGTGTCCGGATTAAGAATACGAAATCCTGTTTGTCCCTTTTTGTGTGTGAGTAGTCCCCAGGGGATTATATCCCGAATAACCTCTTCCATTGTTGGAAAGAGAGTATAATCATCCAGTTTGATCCTGTCATCTGCTTTCTGATAGATAGGTTGTACAGGACGTAAGGTATCATTGGTGGCAACAGACGCATTCAAAGATTCAGCAGATGCATGACTCTGTTGGAGCATAGACCATATCTTTTTTCGGTTTGTTGCCTGGTTCATATTTTCTGTAATCAGAACTGTGGGAAGTATCCCGGTAGAAGGAGGTACACTACTTGCTGAATCTACAACAACGATGGCCGATGAATACAAGTCTTTATTGTAAATGCTGACTATAACATTACGATAATCATAAAAATCCAGGCTATTCAGATGAATTTTTCCTTCTGCATTTGTATAGCCATATCTGAAAACAGAGTTTGTTCCTGGAGCTGAAATCAGAAGGACCTGTGCAGGGATGATCTTCTTCGTATTTTTGTCTAGCAATGTTACAGTAAGGGCAATATCTGGTTCATGTTCATAGGTAGGTGACGGTAAGTTGGGTTGCAGGATTTCTTTCCATGTAAAGCGTCGCCAGCCTTGTGTAAGCATCAGATTATCCAGCGCTTTTGCTGCATTCGAATTATTGTTCTGAAAATAAAATCCTGGATCTTCAATGTTTCCTTTCAGATCAGAAGTAAGGAGCAGATTGGTCAATATATTTTCTTCTGGATAAGAGAAGCTACGTGTGTCTGTAATACCCATAGAAAAGTTACCTATTATAGGCTTACCCTGTGCGTCACGGGCTGTCAATATCATAGTTACTTTTTCGCGTGGCAGATACGATTTTTTATCTGGCGTTAATTGAATCTGAATGTGATCATTTTGATTGAAAAATACAAGTCGTTCACACTGAGGAGTTCCTTGTGCATCAAATAAGGTAATCTGAGTAATACCAGTTGGAAACAAGCTACCTGGAAGTTGCAACGAAAATTTCCCATTTAAAATGCGTCCTTCACTTTGGTAGATACTCTTGCCTCTGTTTTGTGCGACTATATATAGTTTCTCTTCCAGACTTCGGGTTGATTGCACAGATAGCAGCAGATTGTTCGCTGTATTTTCTGCGTGCATTACCCAACCTTCCGAACGAGGTTTAGGAAGTGGGAATACAATAGTTTTTTTAGATTGGTCCTGAGCTATGGCCTGATAACTTTTCCCTGGCAGAGGCGTAAAGTGGAAGATTCCCATACCCTGATGTATGGGAGTAAATGTTCCCAAAGTGTCCTTCAGATCTGAAATTATTCTGATTGATCTGGTAATACCTTTTCCCTGTTTATCTGTAACCTTAAAGGCAACAGTACTTTCCAGATTTTCTATCAGATCTCCTCCTTCTGGAAAGAATTGTATGTTTATTCCTGTATCTGTAGATTTTGTCGGAGATGGAGTATCATTTGGATTCAGGATTGAAATTTGTCTGTGAAAGAAGAAATCTTCTTTGCCATTTTGCATCCATCGAGTATAAGCACGAAGTTGATACGTCGCTGTTGGAAGATCTTCTCCCAGCAAAATATTTCCATGACCTTGTCCTGACGTAACCTTTATTTTTTCAGTACTTACTACTACTCCCTTGTTATTGAGTAAGTCCACATATAAAACTCCGCTGGCTGAATCGGTCAAATGAGTCATTGCATTCACTATATACGCTTTGAACCAGATATCTTCCCCTGAAAAATAGTAGGACTTATCCAGATGAAGGTATACTTTTTCTGGAGCGTAGGCTTCCTGATATGAAGAGAGTTTTTTGAGGATCTGGTTTAATATATCATCTTTGGGAACTGTAAGATAGGCTGACTCTATAGTTGCTGTTAGTAGTAGTCCGATAACTAGTAGCCAGTGTTTAAGGTGTTTTTGCATAGATAGTATTTTTGCATAGATAAAGAAGAGAATTAAAATCGTACATCAAGGATTAACTCTGTTATCTGTTCCATCCTGGCGGTTGAAAGTTGGTGCGATATCCTGCATCTTCAATACAGGCATAACACATAGGTGGAGGACCTGAAGCAGGTGCACAGAATGGTGGCTGGACTGGATTCGGAGTGTCATCAATCTGATTTCTCTCCTGCCAGTAGGGTCTCTGAATAATATCAGAAGCACCAAAAAAGCCGAGAACTTTTTCTTTAGAGTCTGCAATATTTTTGATGTTACCTACAATAGGAGCTGGTGCTGCATCAAATGGTCCACCTGTACTGGAAGTTTGTGCTTTCACAGAATTCCAGAATGCATAGGCATTACTTGTTAAAGATCGTTGCTCTATCAGTAGATAGTAAGGAGTATAGTTACTATAAGGGACAGTAGTAATTAGTTGTTTTTTGATTTGATTGCCATTTACATATTGGTCACCTGCTATATTGACACACGAACGGCATTGAGTGATATCCCAACAGTCTGTACAACATTCGCGACACTGTGTCCAGGTAGAGCTCCCATTAGGTAGAGCTACTAGTTCTGAATATTTGCAATAAGTTAGTTTCTCATAGTGTTGCCATTTCCATAAGTAACCATCTCCAGGTGTAGGTGCATCTGTTACATCGAGGTATACATTAATTTCTTTTTTCTCACGATTATATTCCCAATAGATATTATCAATTTGAGAAACGGGTTTCAACAAATCAGGTTCGGAAATATATTCTTTATCATCAGGCATTATGACATGTAGTTGGTAAGAACGCCCTACACTACCTTGAATGTATGTTTCATAGTTACCATTTCCTATATCTGTATAGTCTATCCGACTTTCGAGATCATCCGTAACATATACAATTGCTCCGGCAATGCCAATATTAGTACCGGCAGTGGCATTGGTATATACCGCTGAATGGGTAATACGTACTTTTTGCGGCCCTGGTAACGTAGAGATAAGCCCTTCTATCACAATGCGTGATTCTGCTGTGTGAAGATCTGGGTCATAAGGTGTAATACACGAATTTGCCAGAAGTGAAGCTAGTAAGATATAAGACAAATACAGAATAGAGTGTCTCATAGGAGAAAGATGTATCTTTAAAATTTAAAATTATAAGTAAGAGAAGGGAAGGCTGCTCCAAATATGGAGAGCTTATAGGCATTGGCACTTCCACCTTCCTGTTTGAAGAACACCGAATAGGCATTATTACGGCTATAAAGGTTATATACAGCAAAAGTCCAGCTCTTATCTACCTTTTTCTTTTTCCGATAGCCACTATCAATATTTACAGCTACATCTAGGCGGTGATAATCCGGGATTCTGCGTTGGTTGCGTAAACCATAATCTGGAATAATAATACCGCCATAAGCAAATTTGGATTCCGGATACGTGACAGGTCTGCCAGTGCTGTATGTGTAATTCATGGAAAACCCAATACGCTTCTTCAGTTGATAATTTAATACCAGATTGAACGTATGAGGTTTATCATAGTTGGCAGGATACCAGTCTCCTTCATTTACTTGTTCTCTGTCAATCTGACTTTTCATCTGAGCAAAAGTCCGGGCATAGGTATAACTCATCCAGCCTGTCAGATATTCTCCTATGTTTTTTCTTAACAGCAATTCTACACCATAGGATCGTCCCTGGCCCTGGAGAACTGCAGTTTCAATGTTACGATTCAGAAAAACAACCGCATTATCTTTATAATCGAGGAAGTTGTAGATCTTTTTGTAATATACTTCAATGGAGGTCTCAAACATATTGCCGAATAAGTTTCGGAAATAACCAACAGCAATCTGATCTCCTATTTGGGGCTTTAAATAGGTGTTGCTTAGCTGCCAGCGTGCGGTTGGGATAGCTGAGGCTGTATTGGATATAAGATGAATATATTGTCGCATTCGGTTATAGCCGATCTTTATCGAACTGCTTTCATTGAGGCTGATCTTCAGAGATAATCTGGGTTCAAGGCCTCCATAGGTTTTTATGACAGAACCAGCTCCATAGCTTGTTGAATCGATAACCGATAGCGATTCTCTAGGTGAGTCTGGCGCATACATATTGACAGTGGCAGGGCCTATGTTCAGGTAATGGGAATATCGTAAGCCATAGGTGAGTGTCAGCATCTTGTTAATGGTGAAATCGTCCTCCAGATATATGGCTGTTTCTACACCGTGTTCAGTGGATATAGAAATGGGGTTGATATCACTAGGTGGAGTAACTTCCAGATTTTCAGGTTGGACGAAATACCGGATGCCTTGTATACCAAAACTCAGTTTATGGTTGTCGTTCAACTGATAACTGAAATCAGAGTTGGCATCAAATTGCTTTAACTGGCTAGGTATCTTAAATTCATTTGGTGCAGTAGGGTTAATAACCTTAGCTGTATAATTGCTATATGTAAGAGAGGTTGTGTTTGTTAACTTCTCGCTGAAGAAATGCTGCCATTTCAGTACACCATATTTGTTACTCCATCGGTATTGTGTAATGGAAGAATTAACTGCAATGGTAAGAATGGAATCTGCATTGATTTGAAGAAAGTCATCACTGATATACCCTGACAGGCTTAATGTGTTTTTGGAGTTAATACGATAATCTGCCTTTGCATTTACATCATAGAAGTTGGCTCGTGTTTTGCGAAGTGATTCGTTCGGGAGATTTTTTAATAAAAAATCTGTAAAACTGCCTCTTCCTGCTACAATAAATGAAAGCTTGTCTTTGATAATAGGAGCTTCAATTGCCAATCGACTGGCTACTAGCCCTATCCCGCCATTTATAGTAACTTTTTGTGCATTGGCATCTTTCAGTTGAATATCTAGTACAGAAGATACTCTTCCGCCAAATCTGGCTGAAATCCCACCTCGATATAAAGTGACATCTCTTACAATATCTGGATTAAAAACAGAAAATAAGCCAAACATATGAGAGGTATTGTAGATAGGTGCATTATCCATCAGGATTAGGTTTTGATCTATACTACCTCCTCGCACATTAAAACCAGTAGAACCTTCACCTACAGTACTTACTCCTGGTAGTAACAAAACGCTGCGGACAATATCAACTTCTCCTAACAAAGGAGGCATTTTTTTGATAGTACGGATATTCAGTTTGGTTATACCCATCTGAGTGGTTGAAATATTTCGGTCTGCAGCCTCTGCTGTGACTACTACTTCTCTCAAACGAATATCTGTGTTTAACAAACTTATATTGATAGTCTGGTTGGAGCGAACAGAAATTTGTCTCCTTTTGGATTGAAAGCCTACATAACTATATACCAGATTATAGGTTCCTGCTGGTAATGCCAATTGATAATTTCCATTTGCATCAGACAAAACCCCGGATCGCATCTCTTCTACATATACTGTAGCTCCTTCCAGTTTTTTATTATTGGTGGCATCAGTTAATAATCCTGTAATCGAATATGTATTTGTACCTCGTTTGGTAGTTATGAGATTCATTTTTTCCCGAATCGTTTCCTGAGAATCGTTAGTCGCTTCAGTTGAAGGTATATTTTCAGGATGTGGCTTTCGTCCCGCGGAATCTACCGTATGAGGAGACAATGATAGAGAGGACAGGTCTTCTTTATTGATCAGTAAAATATAGTTAGAGTCATATAGTAAGTAACTTAACTGTGTAGAGGCAAGGATAGACGGCATGACCTGTGCAAGAGGTACGTTGGTGAATGTGGCATAGACTTTTATTGTAGATACAACAGGTGTTTCATAGAAAAAATGTATCCTTTGCTGTTGTTGCAATGCTTGTTGTTCGAGAGACTGCAAAACTTCACTCAGTGGTACATCTTTGAAGTTTCCTGAAAATCGGACTTGAGACAATTGTTGTCCCATGCATGTTTGCTTATAGACTAACATGCATACTAATTGCAGCAGCAAGCTTACTCTAAAATGGATAGAGAGGGCGTAGTTGTTTTTCAAAATATGAAATTCTTTGAAAGGGTTATAATTTTAACTTCTAAAAAGATACTTCTATCGAAAAAAATATAGTTTCTGTGAAACTTTCAAATGAAATGTGGAACTTGACGGTGCCCTATAAGAAACTCTGCAAGTTATTGATAGCTAAATGCAAAGTATATAATTTTTCTAACAAACAATTGTTTTTATATTTGTTTATGCGAAAATTCTACCCATACCTATTTTTATTTTTCATTGTTTGTGCCAGTTATGCTCAATGTGGTTTCGGAAGTCCAGCATTGATGAAGAAATTGGCTCAGCGAGAGTTGATTGTGATAATGGAGCAACCTTCGCAGAAAGTGATTGAGTTAATGAAGAAGAAAAAGAAACATGATCAGGTAGTAGCCTATGAAGAAGGAGTTGAGGCTTATAATGCAGCTTTGAAACATGCAGTGCAAAAATATTGGAAGTGGGATAGTTCTGCTAACTATATGACAATGAATGATGCAGATCGTCTGCGAAAAACACAGGTAAAAAACTATGCAGTTATTTACTGCACCACTATCGATAACTTCACAATAAAAGGAGATGAGGGTGGCAGAAATCATCAACGACTATTGTTTCCTGAAAATTACAAACAACTAAATGCTCTTCGGGAGCATTGGCGTAATTATAGTGTAATGGAGATTAAGCTTTTAGAGGATTTGCCAAAGTCTCAACCTCTCTTCAGACAAAACCTTCCGAATATAACACCTGAAAAAGCTGATTTGGTTTTTGGTGTTCAAGCTGTAGAGCATTATTTGATTGATAGTACCTTACAGGCCAGAGCAACACCTTATGAATGGGAAGAAGTGTTGCCACGTGCAGAAGCTGATATGCATGCCAAAACATTACTTTTACGTAAAGACTGGCTTGCGCAAGGCTTAACCTATGAGGACATTAAAGAAGTCTATCCGTATCCTTTTGTCATTGTAGACGCTAAACGCTTTAATGAAAGTGCTGTAAAGGGTAATCCAAATCTGGCCCTGCTACAGATAGTTCCAGAAATATTATCCAAAAGACAGAAAATCGTTACGAATTATTTGCATGCAGTTATTGATAGTATGACTGGACTGCCCCTTGGCTTTGTGCGTTTAAAGGCTGAAGATGGCAAAGACAAATACATCAGTGAGGAAAGTATGAAAGAATTAGCTCAGTATTTAAAAAAAAGGACAATGACAGTGGTAGGAAATAAATAGCGATCTACTATATTGATAGCAAGTGAGTTAATTCTTTTAGTATTACTTTAACAGATTTTAGCATATAGAGAAGAATAGTATTGATACCTTTTGTTGTTTTTCCTGAGACTAGTATTTTGAGCCCGTTTTCGAACGGGTTTTTCTTTTGTCAATAGAGAATGAAAAAATATTTTAACTATAAGTATTTGATAGTGTGTGACTTATGTCGTGTGTGTTAAGAAAAATGATTTTTTTTTAACCCTGGCGCAACCTGCCTTCGTTCTTTTGCATCTACCTTTTGAAAATCAATTACAACTAACACATTCAAAGAACGTATGTTTCTACGCATACAAAAATGGGATAACGAGGAAAAACTCATTCGGGCTTGTCAGCGGAATGATGCCGCTGCACAACGTGAAGTGTATAATCGGTATTCACGCAGAATGTTGGGTGTTTGTACTCGTTACATCAAAGATCAGATGGAAGCGGAGGATGTGATGATTAATGGTTTTCTGAAAATTTTTGAAAAAATAGATCAGTATCAGTTTGCAGGAAGCTTTGAAGGATGGATACGCCGTGTTATGGTTAATGAAGCATTACAACAAGTTCGTAGAAATAAAAGTGTTTTTCTGGAAGTGGAGATTGAATCAGTTTACAATGATGAGGCAGTGATGCATATAGATGGAGATGAATTTGAGACAGAAGATTTGCTAGCTCTGATTCAGCAATTGCCTGACGGCTATCGCACTGTTTTTAACTTGTATGCTATTGAAGGTTATTCACATAAGGAGATTGCAGAACAATTAGGTATTAGTGAAAATACATCTAAGTCACAGTTAAGCCGTGCAAGGGCATTGTTGCAGGAAAATTTGCGTAAGGCTGAAAAAAAAATGCTAAACGTGGAGAAACAGATAGGATAACATAAATATTTGACTGTCTTTACCTGATATAATCCTATAAAATGGGAAAAAGTATAGTGAAAAAGGAGAATTATTGGTCAGTAGAAACAAAGTAAAACGAAGTAAGATATGCATAAACAAAAGAAACATCCGGTTGATGATCTGTTTGCCAGACGGTTGTATGATGTCGAAAAAATGCCATCTTCTCGTGTATGGGATGAGCTTCAGGGAAGAATGACGAAAAAAAAAGAGAGTAGAAAAGGAGTGTATTTCTCTATTGCTGCTGCTATTGCTCTGCTTATTCTTGGATTGGTAGGCATACGTTATTGGAGAGAGGATACAGGTACACAGATGGCAGTATCAGATCCGCATAAGGTAAGTAAGACTACTCCTGTAAAAAGCATAGAGGAGAAAGCAAAAGCTGAGAACACAAAAAAAGTAGAAATAACCAGACCAAGAGCAGAATCAACTACAACTTATTCTGATAGTAAGACTGAGATATCTTCTAATCAAAAATCAGAGAAATCTGAAAAACAGACTAAGAAGAAAACACTATCACCAGTGGAGCAGAATACGGATAAGTTAATCGCAAAGAGTCCAGACTTACCAGTGATAGAGAAAAAGACAACACAAGATGATAAGGTTATAGTTACTCAGAAGGAAGAGATAATTGCCAGTGCTGTTCCTTCTGTGAAGCCCGAGTCAACGTCACCAGGAAGTACTGTTACGGTGGTAGTAGTGGAAGTTGCTGACGAGAGTTTAACGGCATCAACTAAAGGAGATACTACAGAGCCTATTGCAAGGAAGGCAGGAAAGTTATGGCAGGCAATTAAGAAAGCTAAAAAATCGGAAATCAACCTGGACAAAGAAGCTATTGTTGCCTGGGTGAAGGACCGAAATACTAAAAACTGATCACTCATAAATCCATATATTAAAAGTAAGAATGAAAGAAGGACTAAACACAATTCTATCTACAACTATGAAACGGTTAATTTTTGTTACATTATTTTGGGGAGTGATGAGTACAGCAATGGCTTTTAATTCATCTCCTGAAGAGAGAAGGGATTCGATTATCATCCTTTTAGGTAAGAAAACACGTATTGCTATTCAGACAACTGATAAAGCCGAATTACAGGCACTGAGAAATTATGACCTGAATGCATTGGTAAACAGGGTTATTGAGATTCAGGAAAAGACAGATGCCAGAGCAGGAAAGGATACCAGCTTTGTAATGAATGGAGATACTGTATTGGTTCGTGATAATCAAGTAACTATAAAAGACACCGAACGAGGAGAATCTACTTTTTCTATCCGAATCGGAGGAAAAGATGGAGATGTAAGTAGCGGTGATTCTACCTCTAATTCTCAGCCTAGAGTATATAAGCGCAAACGTACCAGTAGTGAATGGTATTTTGACCTTGGTTTGGATAATTACCTGACAGGAGATGGCAAATTTCCGGAACAAAATCTTAATTATGCATTGAGACCTTTAGGGTCACGATATGTAGCTATATCCCATATTTATAAAACACGTATTGGCGGTAGCCGTAGTCCTTTGTCGCTTACCTATGGATTGGAAGCTAGTTTTTATAACTATATGTTTGATAGCAATACACGAATTGAAAAAGGGGCTACTAGTGCGGAATTTGTGGAGGTGATGGATGGGGCAAATGCCAAAGATCTAAAGAAGTCAAAGCTGACTGCTATCTATGCAAGTATACCCGTAATGCCTGTATTACAATTTGGACACTCCCGCAGATCGTTTCGTTTTGGAGTAGGGGGATTTGTTGGATACAGACTACATAGTTACTCTAAAATAAAAGATTCCGATGGCAAGAAAGATCATGAAACCAGTAACTTCTATCTGAATAATGTTAGATATGGTGTGCAGGCATTGGTAGGTATCCGAGGAATTGATCTTTTCTTCAAGTATGATCTGAACCCGTTATTTACAGAAGAGCATGGTCCTGATTTACGTTCGATTGCTTTTGGATTTAGATTCTAAGAACATTCTGACCCTCTATAAAAATAAACCCCTTTACTAACAGGGGTTTATTTTTATATCACTTGATTAATTTTGAGGACCTCTTAATACATGCAGCCAGCCTTTTTGTGGTGGAAAACAATTTTCGGCACTACTCACATAATAATAATAAAGTCCATCTGGTAAGTTATCAGCAGCCCAGTCATTTTGGTAATCAGCGCTTGTATACACTTCTTGTCCCCAACGGTTACAAATGATAAGTTTGAGTGTACTACGGGTACCTGTAACTTTGAAAGTCTCATTTGTAAGATTTATATCTTTGTCCGGGGTAATCACGTTTGGTATTTTTAACTTACTTGTATCAAGTTCTATAACCATTTCATCTGATTCATCTGCACAATTAGCTGATGATATAAGTACTTTATAAGAACCACTTTGCGTAACAACCAGTGAGGATTGGGTTTGGCCATTGAGTAATTGACCATCCAGATACCATTGATACACATCCATGTTGGCTGAAGCGGTAAGTGTGGCTGATGTAAGACTGCAAGCTGCAGGAGGTATTGTTACAGAGATCGTTGAAGTGACATCTTTTACTTTGATAGTAACAGAGGACGAATCTTCACATCCATATTGATTCAGCGCATAAACAGTATATGTTGTTTGTGATTCAGGACTTACGATTACTGAGGAAGAATTTCCAGCGATTCCTGACGACCACCGATACGTGTTGGCATTTCCTGTAACAGTCAGTGTAACACTTTCTCCCTTACAAATTGAAGTCTTGCTGGCAACGAGACTTAAAGGAACAAAAATCTCTGATTGAATATGATCAGATACCCCTGTTGATAAGACGGTATTAACATCAATTTTACTGAAAGTTGGGGAGGTTGAGTTAGGATTCTCAATTACTGTAATCTGACAACCTTTTACATGTGGTATGTACAGTTTTCCATCTCTTCCCAGTTCTATTTGTCCTAATCCTTCGACCTCACTTGGACTAAGAGAACATGTTTGATAAGGAATAAGCCAGGAACGTATTTGTTGAGTAGCAAAATCATACTGAAATAGATTGTTAGATGCAATATCACCCAAAAAGTCGCGGTTGTTGTAGTCTGTAAAGTAGGCTTTGGTTGCATCAGGCGAAAACTCAACACCATACATGCCATCATTGGCTTTATTTTCTCCTGAAATGAATGAGAGAAGTTTACCATTCGAAAAAGAACCCGTTGTTGGATTAAAATCGGCAACATACGCCCTGTTTTTTGCTGAAATGGAGTAACCAATTTTTCCGTTGTGATAGTCTAATTCTCCACGTCCTTGATAATTTACTTCTGTATTATTGTTGGTAATTGTAAGAGATTGCACCATAGCCCCCATTCCAATTCCCGAAATGCCGATTCTAAACCGTTTAAAGCCTATGCTACATTGATACGCAATAAGCCAGTATTCATTGCTACATGGAATTTTTATAATCTCAAGTCCTTCTGCATAGGTATTGGCTACATCAATGGGATTATTTTGAGTAATTACATCCCCTAATCCATTGCGTTGCTTCATGTCTACAGTAGCATACAATAAGGTTGAACACAGTTTTTTGTTATAGAAAATATAAAATTGGTCAGTTGTATTTGGTACAGGGCAGATTACAATCTCCGTTGAAGAAGGGTCTGCCAGAATGCTTGCTGACCCAGGCATAAGTGTACCGGTTTTGTCATATACTCCATTAGAATTTACCCAGATAATTACATTACCTTCTGTATCCTCTACATGAGCAATGCCTTCTGCTATCTCAGGTTCGGTTGTGCTTTTACTAATACCTGCAATGCCTGTATATAGTGGGGTAGGGGGAAGGTTTGCAAAATTAAGCCGTAGAATATTTTGAGTACTGTTAAAATAAAGATTCTGGATCTTTACCTGTGAAAATGTGGTGAATGAAGATAAGAGGATAAGTACAGTAAAGGTAAGACGCATAAAGAGTTGCTTTGAGCAGACGTAGTTATATTTTTTATTTATAAAGATTAAATGATAGGATTGGTTGTCTTTGAAGTATAGGGATGTGAGTACTGTTAATATCTCTTACAGCATATTTGTGAATCAGCAAGCTGTATGAATATAAAGGTTAATACTAAAATAAATGAATTTAATATTTCTACAGATTTCATTGTTGATCACAGTGTAATAGAGATAATAAGGTTATTGGCAAATGGATATGGCTAATAACTTACAGCGTAAAGTTATATAAATAGCTAATTAAAGTATTGATTTTAACAAGGGCGTTTGTATAAAACTTGAAATTTTCAGTGAACTAGCATTGTTTTGAGTATATGATTTATAGGTAGGTTTGCTTATCATCTAGTTTGACTTTTCATGAAATAGAGTATTTAGGTATATGAAAGAGAATCTCTTATGTTCCTAAAAGTTTTGTCTTGCATCCCCAGAATCCAATACTATCTTTGCTTATCAATAAATCGGTAGTTTTGTATGTCTATTCAGAAAATTCTTATTGCTAACCGGGGAGAAATCGCTTTGCGGATTATTCGTTCTGCAAAGGAAATGGGTATTGCTACTGTTGCCATTTATTCAGAGGCTGACCGTAAAGCCTTACATGTTCGGGCAGCCGATGAAGCTTATTGTGTAGGACCTCCTCCTTCGGCTCAGTCTTACCTGCAGATGGAAAAGATTATTGAAGTAGCCAAACAGAGCGGAGCAGATGCTATCCATCCTGGATATGGTTTTCTATCCGAGAATGCAAAGTTTGCTCAGTTGGTTGAAGACAATGGGTTGATTTTTATTGGACCATCACCAGAGTCGATTGAAGTGATGGGAAGTAAACTGGCTGCGAAAAATGCTGTCGCAAAATATGATATACCTATGGTGCCAGGCATTCCATCGGCTGTAAGCGATGTCAAAATTGCGATAGAGCAGGCTGCCAGAATTGGTTATCCTGTATTGATTAAAGCTAGTGCAGGAGGAGGAGGGAAAGGAATGAGACTGGTAGAAGTAGAGTCGCAACTGGAAGAACAGATGCAACGAGCTATTTCTGAAGCAACAGCCGCTTTTGGTGATGGATCAGTTTTTATT
Organism: Xanthocytophaga flava; assembly: GCF_030068545.1. Taxonomy (NCBI): domain Bacteria; kingdom Pseudomonadati; phylum Bacteroidota; class Cytophagia; order Cytophagales; family Rhodocytophagaceae; genus Xanthocytophaga; species Xanthocytophaga flava. The sequence continues at coordinate 90,920 of NZ_JASJOR010000011.1, forward strand.
GAAAAATACATTACTTCACCCAAACATATTGAAATTCAGGTATTGGGCGACAAACATGGAAATATCGTTCATTTGTTTGAACGGGAATGTTCCATACAACGTCGTCATCAGAAAGTGATTGAGGAAGCACCTTCTGCTGTGCTGACCCCTGAAGTTCGCGAAAAAATGGGACAGGCTGCTGTATTTGCGGCAAAGGCTTGTAACTACTATGGAGCAGGGACTGTTGAATTTGTAGTAGACAAAGACCTTAATTTCTATTTTCTGGAAATGAATACCCGTCTTCAGGTGGAACATCCTGTTTCGGAACAGATCACAGGCGTGGATCTGGTGAAAGAACAGATTAAAGTAGCTGCTGGTGAAAAGTTATCCTTTACTCAGGAAGATCTTCACATTCATGGCCATGCAGTGGAAGTGCGGGTATATGCAGAAGATCCTAAAAATAATTTCCTCCCGGATATTGGTCAATTGGTAACTTATGTTCGCCCTCAGGGAGCAGGGGTACGGGTAGATGATGGATTTGAGCAGGGAATGAGCATTCCTATTTACTATGATCCTATGATTGCCAAGCTTATTACTTTCGGAAAAGATCGTACTGAAGCTATTGACCGAATGAAGCGGGCAATTGATGAATATCAGATTACAGGAATAGAAACCACACTTGGATTCTGCAGATTTGTTTTGGAACATCCTGCTTTTCTGGATGGTAGTTTTGATACCAACTTTGTAAATAAATACTTTACACCGGATTTGCTACAAATAGGTGCCAATGAAAAAGAAGCTGAAATAGCTGCCTTGCTAGTTAGCCAATTGTTACAGGCGCAGAATACTCGCAAAAGCACTATACAGCAGACAACTACTATTTCTCAAAAAAGTAAATGGAAAACACAAAGATAACGGGTATATATGTTTTCTATTGAATAAAGATTAATGCTAAATTATTTTGTTGAAAGTACATCGTTTGTAGATATATTTTATTTAAAAGTGAATATTTCGTCAAATCTTCTTTTTTCAAAAGAAGAGAATGTTGTACCTTTCTGCTCTTAATCTATATTTCCATCCCTTCTACTATTTATTTCACAACTGTACTGTATGATGAAGTTTTCATTCGTAAACATTCGTCAGACATGTCTGTTCGGGTATGCCTTATTGCTTTCAGGAGCATTACTGGCTCAGAACAAAGATGTTCCGATGAAACAGCTTTTGCTGGAAGATTTAAGTAATTTTAAACCTACAGGAAGCAACTGGCAGATTGCTGGCGATGCTAATGCTGATCTGAATCAGGAAAATGCATTAAAGATCAGCAAAGGCAAAGGTGTATTGGTGAACCTGCCAGATAAGAAAAATACCTCAAATCTTACATTTGGCTTTGACCATGCAGATATGGACCTGACGCTTGATTTTATGATGGCTAAAGGGTCTAACTCCGGCATCTACCTGCAAGGACGTTATGAGTTACAACTCCTGGACAGCTGGGGTAAAAAGAACCCTTCCTATGGCGACTGCGGAGGTATTTACCAACGCTGGGATGACAGCAAACCTGAAGGACAAAAAGGCTATCAGGGAATTCCTCCCCGTACCAACGCCAGCTTAGCTCCTGGTTTGTGGCAGCACCTGGAAGTAGCCTTTCAGGCACCTCGATATGATGCGTCAGGAAATAAAGTTACCAATGCAAAGTTCCTCAGAGTTGTATTGAATGGCATTGTTATTCATGAAAATGTAGAGGTAACAGGACCTACCCGTGGGGCTGTTTTCCCAGATGAGAAAACACCAGGCCCGATTCTGATTCAGGGCGACCATGGTCCGGTTGCTTTTCGTAATATCTATTACAAAACATATGGTATGAGTGTACCTACATTGTCTGACTTGCAATATAGTTATGGCAAAGGACCTTTCTCCAGTGATACCTTAAAGGCAGAAACCAAGTTCAAGGTGGTACAAAGCGGTAAAACACAGGATCTGACTATTGAGAATGTGCCGGCTGCCAATGATTATATAATCAGACACACTGGGAAACTGAACGTAAAATCTGCTGGAAAATATACTTTCTATACTCAGATCAATGGTTTTAACCTTTTGAAAATAGATGGTAAGATCTTGGCTCCATTAGCTATGACTGGTACCTGGAACGAACGCTCTGCCACAACGGACCTATCGGCTGGAGATCATACCTTTGAGGTATTGGTAGCTAAAAGAGACTCCTGGATGAAACCAGCTTTAGGGGTATTTATTGAAGGGGCAGATGTTCGCAGAATGCCTTTGAATACATTGAGCTCACTGCCTCTGGATGCTCCTGTAAACCCTATTCTGATCAATGTAGAAGGCGAACCTAAAATAGTACGTTGTTTCATTGATTTTGAAAAAGGTACTAAGTCTAAGAGAATTACACATGCTGTGTCTGTAGGTAGCCTGGAAGGTGCCAACTTTACAGTAGACCTAAATAATGGTGCACTGGTACAATGCTGGAGAGGTGATTTTCTGAATGCAACACCTATGTGGCATGATCGGGGTGATGGACATTCAGACCCAATGGGCAGCACATTGAAAATTAATGATGTGCCTAATTTCTCTATATTACCTACCAATACTACTGCATGGCCAGATTCATTAACTCCAGAAGCTAATTATCGTGGACGGGGATATGAGTTAGATGCAACAGGCCTTCCAACTTTCAAATATAGTATCTACGGAACAGAGGTAGAAGATATGACTCGTCCGGAAGATGGTGGAAAGCGTCTGACACGTACGCTGAAAGTATCAGGATCTGCAACTAATCTCTACTGCCGTATTGCGGAAGGAAAAGACATCGTTGCTCAACCTGATGGTAGTTATCTGATAGACGATAAATCCTATTTCATAAAGCTTGCTAACGCTGCTGGTGTAAAACCTGTAGTACGTACAGTAAATAATCGTCAGGAATTACTTATGCCAGTAACAATTGGTAATCAGATCAGTTACTCTATTATTTGGTAACAGGCATTCATTGTATTTTGAAATACAACGGTGTCCGTTTTGAAAATACCTGTTTAAAAGATTAAAAGCTTTGTTCATACTATTTATGAAGACATTTCTAAAACATATTATTGGGTGGTCGGCAGCTGTGTTGCTACCATTGAGTATGCAGGCACAGGAATCGCCTAAGGAAGAAGATTTCTACAAAATTGCTACCATTCCGGTTCCGGAAGGAATTGTTATGGAAGTAGGTGGGGTTACTACACTGCCTAATGGTGATATTGCTGTATCTACCCGCCGGGGAGATGTATGGGTAATCAAGAATCCATACATGAGCAATGGGGCCTATCCTTCGTTTACAAAATTTGCCAGTGGACTGCATGAAATCTTGGGGCTAGTATACAAAGATGGTTCGTTGTATTGTGCTCAACGTGGTGAACTTACCAAACTGACAGATAAAAATGGTGATGGCAAAGCCGATAGCTATGAAACTGTCTATGCATGGCCTTTATCAGGACACTATCATGAGTATAGTTTCGGTCCTAAAATAGCTCCTGACGGATCTTTCTTTGTAACGGGCAACGTAGCCTTTGGAGATGAAGAATGGTGGCGTGGAGAAAGTCGTGTACCCTGGAGAGGTTGGACAATGCGTATTACACCTGATGGTAAAATGGAACCCTGGGCAACAGGAATGCGCTCTCCTTGCGGTATAGGTATCATAGATGGTGAATTTTTCTATGATGATAACCAAGGTGACTGGATGGGGTCTGGTGGTATCTGGCATGTGGCAAAAGGTGATTTTACAGGCCACCCCGCAGGTTTGCGCTGGGCTAAACAAACACAAGTGAACGAACTGACAGACAAGCCTGTAAAAGTTACTACAGAGCAATTGTATGCTAAAGTAGATCCACGTTTTGTTCGTCAGAATGGCCGTGCTGTGAAGCCTGAAAACAATCGTGAAGGGAAAGAGGCTCCATTATTCACCTACAAAAAAGATTTTCCTCAGTTAAAGACGCCAGCCGTTTGGTTGCCTCACGGGGTCTTAGGTATTTCTAACTCTGAGATCATCACAGATGAAACTGTAGGTAAATTTGGTCCTTTTGCTGGTCAGGTATTTGTAGGGGATCAGGGACAAAGCAAAATCATGCGGGTATTCCTGGAGAAAGTAAACGGAGAATATCAGGGTGCTGCTTTTGATTTTCGCAGTGGTTTCCAGTCAGGCGTACTACGTATGTCATGGGGTAAAGACGGATCATTGTTTGTAGGTGAGACAAATCGTGGATGGGGATCTGCCGGGGATGCTAATCAAGGCCTGCAACGCTTAATCTGGAACGGAAAGCTTCCATTTGAAATGAAAGCTGTACGTGCGATGCCTGACGGATTTGAAGTGGAATTCACAATGCCTGTAGACAAAGCTTCTGCCGAAGACATTGCTTCCTATCAGGTAAAAAGCTTTACATACAAATACTATCCTGTGTATGGTAGTCCAACCATCAATGAGGAGCGTTGTACTGTGAAGGGTGTAAAAGTAAGTGAAGATGGAATGAAAGTTCGTGTAGTAGTAGATAACCTGCGTGAGTATTATGTGCATGAGTTATTGCTGGAAGGTGTAAGAACTCGTGAAAATTCATGGTCTTTGGTACACCCTACTACTTATTATACGCTTAATGCCATCCCTGCTGGTGAAAAACTGAACATGGCAGAAGTAAGTAAGAAAAATTCGGCTGCAGCCGCAACTACTCCTGCTACTTCAAAAACTCCTGCCAAATCAACAAAAACAGGAACGCAACCTGCTACCAAGAAGGAAGTAAAACCTACAACTGCTGCTGTGCCTACTACAGAAGAGATTATGCCGTTATTGCGTAAACATACGTGTCTGGCTTGTCACTCTGCTGAAAAGAGAGTGGTAGGTCCATCCTATGCAGATGTAGCAAAGCGTAAGTATTCCAATGAAAAGATTGTGGACTTGATTTATAATCCCAAACCTGAGAACTGGCCGGGATATGCCACTCCAATGGCTCCAATGCCACAGGTTCCTAAGGCAGATGCATTGAAAATTGCTGCCTGGATTAATTCCTTAGGAAAGGCAAACAGTGATAAGCCTAATCCGTAATAGATAGAGTTATATAAAGTAAGACCCTGTAGTTTACTACAGGGTTTTTTTGTGGCTAATTAAACGGTTTATACTATTCTTAAAGGAAGACAAAACAATTAATCAGATAGAAAGTTAAGAAGACAGTTTATTTATTACTAATACTTGTCCAGTATGAAAAAGGAAATATTTCGAGCCTTCAGACATTCTATTGTATTCCTATTTATAATTCTAACTATTTCCCATGCACAGGTATTAAAGCCAGGATTTGATAAAAATGAATACATGGAATTAATGAAGGTTTCTGCCCGGTTTGGTGATACAACCTATGTTAATGCCATCGAAAAGCCTCAACAGTATGATTTTGTGTATCGTTCTCCTGTAGTTGGGCTAGAGAACCGTTGGGATTTATGGGTAAATAAACAACACTCTATAGGCGTTATTAGCATCAGAGGTAGTGTCGCCAGTAGTGTAAGCTGGTTGGCAAACTTTTATTCTGCTATGGTTCCTGCCAAAGGAGAACTTGAAATAAGTGCCAAGGAGAAGTTTGTTTATGAACTGGCATCAAATCCCAAAGCTGCTGTTCATGTAGGATGGTTGGTTAGTACAGCATTTCTATCAAAAGATATTCTACCCAAAATAGATTCCTGTTATAAAAAGGGAATTAAAGATATGATTATCATGGGGCATAGTCAGGGTGGAGGTATTGCTTATCTGATGACGGCTTACTTGTATAGCCTACAAAAAAGTAAGCAGCTACCTGAAGATGTACGTTTTAAAACCTATTGCAGCGCAGGCCCTAAACCGGGAAATTTGTTTTTTGCCTACGAATATGAAGCAATGACACAAAATGGTTGGGCATATAATGTAGTTAATTCCGCAGATTGGGTGCCGGAAGTTCCACTTTCTGTACAAACTATCCATGATTTTAATACAACCAATCTATTTGCAAACGCCAGAGGGATTATTAAAAAACAAAAATTTTTTCAACGAATTGCTCTTAACTACGTGTACAATAGGTTGAGTAAACCTTCTCTCAAAGCACAAAAACGCTATCAGAACTATTTGGGTAAAATGGCATACAAATTGGTGAAGAAGAACCTGAACGGTTATACATCACCTGAATATTATAGTAGTAATAATTATGTGCGTACAGGATCAATCATAGTGTTGCTGGCAGATAAAGAGTATTACAAATTGTATCCCGATAATAAAGAGAAGGTATTTGTGCATCACTTTCATGCCCCTTATATGTATTTAACAGAAAAACTTGCTTGGAACCAGCATGGTACACTTACAGATTCTTTGGCATTGCCTTTTCTTGATGGAACATGGGAGTTAACTTATATTTCAGGCCCGAAAATTACTTTTGATGGTTTATATCCCAATCGAAAGCCTTCTATAACTTTACACACGAATAATCGTACAGTAGCTGGAAATAGTAGTTGTAATTCATTTAGAGGACAGTTTACTATAACAGATCAAACTATTCGTTTTCCTGACACCTTTGTTATGACTCGTATGTTTTGTGAAGGAGGCGGGGAACAGGCTTTTATGGATGCTTTAAAGAAAGTGAACAAGTATGCCATAGCAGATAATACACTTACTTTCTATATGAATGAATTACCTCTTATACGATTTACAAGAAAACTTTAATTTTTATAACTCAATTTTTCACTTATTTCCATTTGTAATGCAAAACTTGCGTCATTTTTATATTTCAGGCATCTTTCTGTTATGCCTTACAGCTTGTAACACTAAACAAAATCAAACAGATACCAAAACAGAAGATGCCAACTCTGCGCCTGTCTCTACTACGGAATGTTATTCGTATGTAACAGATAAAGATACAATTGCTACTCAATTTACTTTGGCCGATGGTAATATAACAGGGGCATTGCAGTATAAGTTATTCGAAAAAGATAAAAATACAGGTTCGCTGACTGGACAGATGCATGGCGATACATTAGTTGCAGAATATTCTTTTATGTCTGAAGGTGTGCAATCTGTAAGAGAAGTTGTTTTCCTGAAAAAGGATGATAATTTGATAGAAGGATTTGGAGATATAGAAGAAAAAGATGGAAAGATAGTTTTTAAGGATAAAGCCGCTCTGAAGTTTGATAGCAATACTCCTTTAAAGAAAACAAACTGTAACTAATTATAAATTACTCAAAGAACCTCATATATGAGGTTCTTTGAGTAATAAGCTTGTTTGGTTACTATATGATGAACGCTATCTATCTGCTTTTATTCAATATGAACACACTAACGATGATAAGTAGTATACCCAGATAATGCCATAGCAAAAGGACTTCTCCATCCCATACCCCCCAGAATACAGCAATAACAGGGACGAAATAGGTTACCGAGCTGAAAAAGACTGCAGAAGAAACCTTGATTATACTATTGAATACCAATTGCGCAAATGCAGTTCCCATTATACCTAAAGTCACTACGGCAGCGAAGGAAGTTTTTTCTTCATGCGTTGTGATCTGTAATAAATCTGTATGGGTAACAATGGAATAAAGTAATGCCAGTAAACCTGAGATAGAAACCGTGACTGTTGTAAGATGAACAGGGTTGATGGAGGCAAGATGATTCTTGATAATATTGATATTAAAACCATAACTGACTGTTGCCAACACAATCAGAATTGCGTAACCATTTAATACTACTGTGCCTTGTGCTGTAATCAGTACCAGAAATAATGTGCCTGCCAGACCCACTAGCAGGCCTGCTATCTGTATCCATCTGCTTCTCTGATGAAAGAAAAGAACTCCCACCAAAAATGTAAAACCAGGGGTCAGTGCATTCAATACACCTACAATAGAGCTACTAAGTCCTGTCTGGCCTGCACAGAAGAGATAAGCAGGAGTAAACATACTTAATAAGCTTGACAGAACCACATACTGAATTTTCTCTTTGGGTATCTGCCGGATATAAACTAGTGCAAGTGGTATCATAATCACAGAGGCTGAAACTAGGCGAAGGGTAGCTACCTGCCAGGTAGAATAGCTTTGCAGGCCTTTCTTTATCAAGATGAAAGAACTACCCCAGGTAAGAGTTAATAAGACAAAGGCTATCCAGACAAGAGTTGCTGGAGTATAACGGGATGTAGAGGTGGATAACATAGTTGTAGTTGTTTGATTGTCAGACAAAGTAATTGCATTTGTTTGATCGAAAAAAATACTTATTTTCGATTGACTGATACTATAAATGATATCAGATATATCATGACAATTTATCAATTACAAAATTTTTTGCTGGTAGCAGAGACTCTTAGCTTTCGTAAGGCAGCAGATGAAATTCCTGTTGCTCAACCTGCGCTTACCCGTCAGATGCAACAACTGGAAGAAGAAGTGGGGGCTGTGTTATTTGATCGTACCAAACGAAAGATAGAGTTGACAGAAGCAGGTCGTTTTTTCAAACAGCATATCGAAAAGCTTCTGCATCAGTTGGAGGATGTTAGGTATCGTACCGGACAGATTCACAGAGGAGAAGCAGGGGAGTATAGGATTGGTCATGCAAGTTCTGCTATGCAATCGGTGATTCCGGTATTACTAAAACAAATGAGAAAAGAGGCCCCTCAGGTAAAAACGATGCTTATAGAAGCTAGCAATAGATTAATCTGTGAAAAGCTACTGAACAATGAACTGGATATAGGCTTTATGCCTAATTCTATTGTCCCACCTGCTTTGAGTAGTAGGGTAATTTATCAGGAAAACTTCGCTTTGATACTCCCTCAATCTCATCCATTTTCAATTACGGGGATAGTCAACCTAAGAGACTTTTGTCAGGAGGACTGGATTTTACCTCCGCAACGGGAAAGCCAGGGATATGTGGAGAATATACTTCGAATCTTTCAGAATCATGGATTTTTACCACGAACAGTGCACGAATCTCCCAATTCAGCTAGTGTGTTACGCTTAGTGGAAGCAGGAATAGGAATAACTTTGATGGGAAAATCGACTCTCAAAGGCATACAACTGGATATAAAGTATCAGGAGCTTATTAACATTCCGGATAAGGTAGAGATGCGATTGGTGTGGGCTCAGGAGAGAACAGTAGAACTGTCTGCATTTCTGGAACTCTTGAAACAGTTTTTGCCTACACCTGATCACATAAAAGATTAACACAAAAAAGTTTCCAGTAACTGGAATCCTTTTTTGTGTTAACAATTCAGCTTAGAAGCTTACGGGTACAACAACACTTGTCTGATCCCATTCGATTTTCAGATCTTTATCACTTGGTGTAATAGTGAATTTTTCTACTGGAGAAGAAAGTTTTTTTACAGGCACCTTTACTTCCAATACGTTCTTATCCTTGTATTTATCATACTCAAATGCTCCAAACTGACCTAACTGGCTGTTCAACAATACAGTCCATTCTTTTTCTTCCGGAATAGTAAATAGTGTATAGGTTCCAGCTTTTACAGGCGTTCCGCCGAATTTACCGTCTTTAGTAAATGTAATCTCAGTAGCCTGGTTCGCACCTGTACGCCATACTTTTCCAAAAGGTTCAATGCCATTAGGACCGAAAATAGTCCGACCTCTTTTAGAAGGCTGTCCATACGAAACTTTAATAAATTTGCTTTCAGATGTAATACGAGGGCTTTTAGGTGGATTTTGGCCAAAAGCAAGAATAGATGCCAAGGCAAATGCAAACGTAAGCAGAATTGATTTTTTCATGATAATTGAATAGTTAAAGGTTTTGCGCAAACTACTGTACAAGTATTATACCATAGATGGCAATCCGTGGTTTGAGATTTAGATAATTTGTTTGAATTATCTAAATGCAACTTGAAAGATTCTATGAACACTATCAAATTACATATTGATGAACGGTTGTATTAGTAGATAAAAGTTACACAGGTATTTTGTTGTTCATTCTAATCTGCATTCCATCATAGCCCATTCGAATAAATGGTGGCAGAATTTTATTGATTGAAGAATGCAGTCCCATACGATGGCTAATATGAGTGAGGTATGCCTCTTCTGGTTGTAATCTTGTAAGGATTTCGACCGCTTCATTCAACGTAAAATGGGAAAGGTGTGGCTCTTGTTGCAGAGCATCAAAAACAATTACTCTGGAGCCTTTTAACTTTTCCATCTCTGTTTCTGAAATGTAGTTAGCATCAGTGATATACGAGAAGTCTCCTATTCGAAAGCCCAGAACTGGTAATTTATAATGAAGTACATCAATGGGAATGATCGTGGTATTTTGTATAGAAAAAGGATGTCCGTCAATTGTATGTAGTTGAATCTGTGGAATACCCGGATATTTAAATTCTGCAAATGCGTAAGCAAAATCACGTTGCAGGGAGTCCAGTACACGTTGTTGACCATACACAGGCATATCCCGGTTTTGACGGAAATTATATGCTCGTATATCATCCAGGCCTGCTGTGTGATCTTTATGCTCATGGGTAAACAATACGGCATCCAGTGTATTGATTCTTTCCCGAAGCATTTGTTGACGAAAGTCCGGACCGGTATCAATGACAAGGCTCAGATCATCTGTTTGTATATGTACGGAAGTACGAAGTCTTTTGTCTCGAAAGTCAACTGAACGGCAAACTTCACAATCACAACCTATTACCGGAACGCCTTGTGAAGTACCTGTGCCGAGTAGGGTAATAACCATAAAGCAAATAGAAAAATTAATGTGGTAGACTCTATGATCTTACAAAAAGGCAATATCTAAAGGATTTGTTTTGCGTTTAGGAAGTAGTCAGTGTTGTTTCTTTGTCTTTTGCCTGTTCTCCCTTTAGTTCAGAGAATAGTTTTTTACTTTTCTCTGTCATCTTCTCGGTACTTAGGTTTACAGATTTCAGAATCTCAACTACACTATTGATACGTCCTTCCAGTGGTAAAAACTTATTGACAACAACTATTTTGGTCTCTTTTAATACACACCAACCCGTTTTGAAGTTGCCTTTTTCATAACGAAGTATATAATCAGACTCTGCAAAGATATCTTCGATCTTTGATAAAAACTGCGGTGTATATTTCATGAGGTTTAAAAGCATAAAATAGCAGACTGTACATAGAATATATAAACAGTGCTGCTATTTTATGTGCTATTAATAGATAAATAAAAATCCGTAATAAGCTTTAAATTATTCAGAAGGCCTTTAAACTAATCTTATGAAATCAAGCCTTGTTGGTTAGCTTTTTTACTACTTCCACCAACTGATCAAAGTTTAAAGGCTTAGGTAGATATTCATTGATTCCTACTGCCTGGAACTCTTCCATCGTGTAGTTTTTGGCATTTCCTGTAATGGCAACCAATGGTATGTTGGCTTTTACAGGATCAGGCAATGCTCTTACCTGTCTTGCACACTCCATACCATCCATAACAGGCATATTGATATCTAATAGAATAATGTCAAAGTTTTCTTTTTCAAGTGCGCTTAGTACCTGTTCTCCATTTTTTACAGAAGAGATAATGCATCCTTGTTGTTCAAGAATTTTTTTGGTTAGATTTTGAATAACCGAACTATCTTCGGCAATGAGTACTTTTTTGCTGTCTGCCATTTTTCAGGTAGTAGTTATAAATATTAAGTTGTTACAAAATTTAAATAATTCTGATCTGATATAATTGCTAAGATTCTGTTTTTGCCTCTATATCAGTTCCTAAGATCTCCTTATAGGAGTTTTCAAATATCTCAATTTCTTTTTGAATCTTCAGCAGATTCTTTTTTAAATTTTTGACGACATTGTTTTTCAGGTCAGCTTCTGTCGTGCGTGCAAAATTAGCAATTTTTTCAATACCTAATGTACCTGCATTTCCTTTCAATGTATGTAAGTTGCTCAAAATCTTCTTATAATCTTTTGAAGGTAGAGCTTCCAGGTTTTCATTCATTTGTTCATAGGCTTCCGCAATAAACTCTTCGAGTGTTGCCAACACCATCTCTTCTCCACCATATTTCTTTAACTGCCCTATTACTTCCAGATTGAGAACAGGAACCTCTTTTTCTACTTCCAATACGACAGCAGGCTCAGTTTTTGGGTCTGATACTTTAGGGGTGATTGATTCCATTGATACATCTACATCCTGGGATGCTATTATCGGGTGTATTACGTTTGTCGTTGCTTTCAGGTTTCCCGATTTGTCAAACCATTCTTTTACTTTCTGAATGAGTGCCGCTGCACGAATCGGCTTTGCTATGTAATCATCCATACCCTGACTCAGAAACTTCTCGCGATCTTCTTTCATGGAATACGCTGTCATCGCAATGATAGGAGGGAGGTCTTTTATATCCAACTGACGAATGTGTTGGGTAGCTGTAATACCATCCATATCTGGCATTTGAATATCCATCAGGATAATATCATAGTTTCGTTTTGTCGGATCTGCAAAAGTGTTTTTTACCTTTTCAATCGCCATAAAACCATTTTCTGCCATCTCAATAATACATCCTGCCTTGCCAAGTATTTCACTGGCAACAGTACGGTTAACCATATTGTCATCTGTCAGTAATACAAGAGGCTTTGATCCGTTAAATACATCGCCTTCCTTAAATTCTCCTTCTGTAATATTTTTTGTCAGAGGGCTAATGTTCGTTTCTTTTGCTTCAAACGTGAACCAGAAGGTACTGCCTTTTCCTGATTGAGATTCAACCCCTATTTCTCCGCCCATCATACGGGCCAGTTCTTTAGAGATTGCCAGACCCAGCCCTGTTCCTCCATAAGATTTGGTAGATGAGTTGTCTACCTGATTGAATGCATTAAACAACAGAGACAGGTTTTCTTTGGAAATACCTATACCTGTGTCACTCACAGATGCTTTTATCTTTTTAACTTTTCCCTTACTTTCATATAAGGATACCTGAATGGATACAGTCCCTTTTTCTGTGAACTTAATGGCATTGGATGTGAGGTTAGACAAAATTTGAAGCAGTCGGGTCTCATCCGCAATAATAAACTCTGGTACCTTTTCATCGATATGGTATTTCAGAATATTATTCTTTGTTGCAGCTTGTTGGCTGAATAGGGCATGGAGTTTTTCGATAGTACTCAGAAAAGACAGAGGGGCTTTATGAAGCTCCATTTTACCAGCTTCGATCTTGGACAAGTCCAGAATATCATTCAGAATCGTGAGCAGAGTTTCGGATGATTTTTTTACAGTCTGAACATATTCTTTTTGCTTCGGATTTAACGGTGTATCGTTGAGCACATCAATCATTCCGATGATACCATTCATCGGTGTTCGGATCTCATGACTCATGTTAGCCAGGAATCTTTCTTTTACCTTCAGCGATTTTTCAGCTATTTCTTTAGCCTTTAAAAGTTCTTCTTCTGCCTTTTTACGTTCGGTAATATCCCGGGCTACTCCTTCAATTTCTATTGGGTTTCCGTTTTCATCATGTACCAGACGAACATTGAGCAGAAACTGTATTTCAATGCCTTGTTTGGTTATAAAACCGACTTCAATGTTCTTGGCAGATCCATTACGTCGTAGTTGCCGATAGGTATGGTAGCTTTTTCCTTTGTCAATGAAGAAATCTGTAATATTACGACCAATAATTTCACCGTCGTTGTAGTTCCCTACCTCGTAAGCAGATGGACTGATCATGCGGATAATACCACGTAAATCTGACCGATAATAGATGTCCTGAAAAGATTCGAAGATACTTCTGAATTTCTTCTCACTCTCTATCAGATTCATATCTGATTCTTTCTTCTCTGTAATATCATGGGCAATTGCAGAGAGTTCTTCAATTGTTCCATCTTTTGAGATAATAGGATTCAGATATACCTCTCTCCAGGAATTTTCATTTTGTTTTGTTCGTATCTGCGTCTCAAAATGCTGTGGGATACCTTGTAATGCCAGTCGGTATCGGGCTTCCCAGTTATGATAATTGTGAGAACGCATAAATTCACTACGCACCCGATCTGTATTAACCCCGATTATTGGCCGGAAACCAAAGCGGGACTCATAGGAATCTGCAAAATTTTTGTTGAAGGATGTCAGGTATAAACGTTTGTTCACAGACCACATCAGGTGGCTTCCACTCTCAAATACAGCATTTAATTGAGCTGTTTGTTTATACAGCTTTTCTTCGTTCTGCTTTCTTTCAATTGCCAGGGCTATCTGACCTGAGATAAAATCCAACAGTTCAAGGTCCCTGGTGCTATATGTGTTGGGATTGTCATAGGATTTTACTGCAATGATTCCAGTAGTCCGGCTCTCAATTTTTAAAGGTACACCCATCCATACCTTGGGAGTTTTACCGTATAATTCCAGATTGTTCTCCTCTGCAAGACGAACGATCTGTTCTTCGTATAAGAACAACGGCTTATTGTAGAACATGGCAAACTCGGTAAGTCCGCGACCTACACGACGCTGGGTTACACGCAAATCACTGCTGGTGTCCTCATCTACAAAATAGGGATAATAGAGAAAGTTACGCTCATTGTTGTACAGCGTAATATAGAAGTTGCGTACATCAATAATCTTCCCTAATTCTTTGTGGATATTCTGATACAAGATATCCAGGTTACCACTCTTGGTCGTTAAGTTGGCAATACTATAATACAGATTTTGTGCACGTTCTGCCCGAATTCGTTCGGTTGTATCATATAATATACAGCGAAGAGCTGTGGGCTTGCCAGCTTCATATCTACAACTTACACTACCTGCCAGGTAAATATCCTGGCCGGATTTGCTTCGAAATACGGTTTGAAACTTATAGATCTTTTCGCCGTTCGCAATCCGGTTAAATTTACTTAGTGTACTTTTGAGATGTTGAGGATGAACAATCTCGCGAATATTTAGTTTTTCGATTTCAGCCCCACTGTATCCAAGCTTATCCTGCCAGGCCCGATTGGCAAAAAGAACATCTCCTTTTAGGGATATAATCTGAATCAAGTCATTGGCATTATCAAACAAATCCTGTAATTGTGCGTGAGTTCGGGCCAGAATGGCAGTAACTTTCTTTTTATCTGTAATATCTTCCCCAACACGGGTAATAGCCGAAATCTCTCCCTTTTGTGTATTCAATACAACAGAGCTAAACTGTATGTAACGAAGATTTCCATCTTTACCTAATAAGCTTCGTTCGGTAATCTCAAAGAATCCTCCATTTTTTAATGCATTATAAAATTCCTTGCGACGGGGTACATGATCTGATACTGGTACAAATACATCAAAAAAGTTTTGTCCAAGCACTTCTTCTCTTGACCATCCGGTTACTTTTAAGAGGTAATCATTGCAAAAAGATATGGTTTCGTCACTTTCAATCCGAAAACATACCAGATTTACTTTCTCAAGTGTCCGCAGGAATTGCTCTTCTGCATCACGTTGGGCTACCTGCCGTTTTTTTTCTTCCTCTGCTATTTTGATTTCTGTAATATCCCGACCATAGATAGCTATGGCTTCTCTTCCCAGATAGATGGCTTTTTTTAAGAGTATCTCGAATAAGAATGTGCCTTTCTTACTAACGAGTTGCCTCTCAATGGTTAGTTCTTCTCCTTGCCAGGTGCGTTTTAAGTATTCCTGAAATCGCTCAAAGTCCAGGCCATAGGCTTCACAAAAGTTTTTGGCAGATCGGCTGATAAGCTCTTCTCTTGAATATTGAAACCAATGTAAGGCAGCTCTGTTTGCGTCCAGTACATTACCTTCCCTATCAAAAATGATGATTAGCTCATCATTATTTTGTGCCAGAGGCTGGTCAAACTCTTTGGCTCGTAAGGGGCTATTAAATAATTGATTGTATCCTGTTTTTGAAATAGATGCAGGTATTGCGTCTCCCAAACTAGGTTGAGTGAGTTTCTCGTATTGAGCAATCTTGTGATTTAAGCGATCGATTTCCTGTAATAATCTACTCTTTTCTTGCTGGGTCACTGAATCAATATAATCCATATCGTCAACGTTCTCTCTTTGTAAAGTGAAAAATACTATCTTGCTGGTTCAAAAAACAAGGGCCGTTTTCATTTTAAAAGTAACAAATATTCCTGAAAAAACGTGTCCTCTCCGCTTTTGTATGCAAGAAGTCAATTATTTAGTAGTGATAGTAGGTCCTACAGCAGTAGGGAAAACCGAATTGTGTGTGCGTTTAGCCCATTATTTTAAGACTGAAATCATATCAGCAGATTCGCGCCAGTTTTATCGTGAAATGATTATTGGCACGGCTAAGCCTACAACGGATGAACAAGAAGGAATAACACACCATTTCATCAATTCCCATAGTGTTGTAGAGGAGTACAATGCTGCTGCATTTGAGCAGGATGCATTGGCCTGCATTACAACTATCCTAGCACAACATAAGATTTGTATTCTTACAGGAGGTTCTACATTGTATATCAAAATGTTGACAGATGGGATGGATGAGATTCCTGATATTGATCCGGAAATCCGGGTACAACTTCAACATACATTAGATACACAGGGATTAGAGGTGTTGATCAAACAACTGGATGACCTGGACCCTGTATATGGACAACAGGTAGATCGGGCAAATCCACAACGTGTGATGCGAGCTCTGGAAGTGAGTATAGGAACCGGGATGCCCTATTCTTCTTTTCGGAAAGGAAAAAAGGTAGAACGACCTTTTCAGATTATTAAAATTGGTCTGAATCGTGATCGGGAAGAGTTATATCAGCGAATTGATGCACGTATGGATCTGATGCTGCAAAATGGTTTGGTAGAGGAAGTTCGTAATTTGATATCCTATAGAGACAAAAATGCTTTACAAACAGTAGGCTATAGAGAAGTGTTTGACTTTCTGGACGGTATGTATGACGAGGCTGAAATGATTCGTTTATTGAAACGAAACTCCAGACGGTATGCAAAACGTCAACTTACATGGTTTACCCGTGATACAGAATATCAGTGGTTTCACCCCAGGCAGTTTGATGAAATTGTACAGTATATAGAAAAACAAATGGCTAATCCTAAACTGCCAGAGGCTTAAATCCAAATAAGGAGGCTATAATACGATAAGGCATATGCTTGCATAGCTCATTGTAGTTGCCCCGTGCGGATCTGAATTTTTTCTGTGTTTGCAGCAGAAGAGATGCATTTTGGCTTAATGCTGTTTGTAACCGTTTGGCTTCGTTATTATCTGTAAATCCCAGGTTTTCGATAGACTCTGCAATTGTTTTGGATTCTGTAGTTAATTTGGTTTCATTGTAACCTTCCTGATCAACTACCAGATTAGTATTCAGTAATTCTCCTAATTGCATAAGTAGCTGTACCCGTTGAAATGCTACCTTGCCTACATTCTGAAGATATATGTCTGTATTACTTTTGCGGGTTCTCAAACTATTAAGAACCACCATACCCCACAGAAATATTGCTCCTGTAATAACCAGAAGTATAGGTAACACACCAATTCCTGTAACCTTAAATGCAAAAAGAGCGAAAATAATCATCTTATCTAACAACGGATAGTCAATATCAGACTTTGAACAAATGGTCTCCCATTCAAAGTCTGATATTGTGTGACTTATACTATTATATACTTAAAATCTCTACAATGCGAACCAGTTCATCACTGATAGGTTTGCTTAAACTGATACAGTCACGGAAAGGAGTATAGGTCAGCTTGTTGTTAATGATACCTACCATTACCCCTTGCTGGCCATTGATCAGACCTTCTACTGCACCAACACCCAAACGACTTGCCAGAATCCGATCAAATGCTGTGGGGCTACCACCACGCTGAATATGACCAAGATTAGTAATACGTATATCCGCATCCGGAAAATGTTTCTTTACTGTTGTTCCCACTTCTGTAGCTCCTCCACTTTCTCCTTCTGCTACAATAATGATAAAAGAAGATTTGGAGCGACTCCAGCCTTCTTCCAACGTTTTAATAACTTCTCCAATAGGAGTAAAAGTTTCCGGAACCATTACTAGTTCTGCACCACCACCAATACCAGACTGAATAGCAATATATCCTGAGTCACGACCCATTACTTCGATGAAGAAAATACGGTCGTGAGAATCTGCTGTATCCCGGATCTTGTCAATGGCATCCAATGCTGTATTTACAGCTGTATCATAGCCAATTGTATAATCGGTGCCATATAAGTCATTGTCAATAGTTCCTGGAGCTCCTACTGCGGGTATACCATATTCTTCATAAAATATAGAGGCTCCTGTAAAGGTTCCGTTTCCCCCAATTGCTACCAATCCTTCAATACCATATTTTTGTAACTGATCGTATGCTTTTGCCCGGCCTTCTTTGGTCATGAACTCTTTACTACGGGCAGATTTTAAAATGGTTCCCCCTTTTTGGATGATATTGCTAACAGAATAGGATTGCATTTGAGAAATTTCTCCCCTGATCATGCCATCATATCCATGACGGATTCCATATACTTCCAATCCATAATAAATAGCGCTTCGGACAACTGCACGCACACAAGCGTTCATGCCAGGGGCGTCTCCCCCAGAGGTGAAAATGGCTATTTTCTTCATAATTTTGATTTCAGGTAGCTTATTTCCGGATAATATGAAAGAAACTGGCTGCCTGATAATTTAATTGGCTATTTGCCAGATATGCAATGAATATACAGATATGTTTTGACTATATATCTTGCTTGTATAATGATTCAGATTTTACAACTCGTTAAAAACGGTTGCGAAAATACACAGCTAAACTGAATAGTGGTATGAATTCTTTATAAAAATTGTGTTAAATCCTGAAAAAGGACTTTTAATACTTTAGTATCCCATCTTTTACTTCTATAATCTTATGTTCGATCGGGAAAATAATATCGGCTTTTCTTTCACATCCTCAGAGTTTAAATTCTATATTTGAACCATTTTCCAGAAAACAATCTAAACTAATTTCATTGAAAGGAGACGTTATTAATAAAGTTAGTCTATTTACTCAGTATTACAATCAATAGTTTGTTTGCCGAGGCGTAAAAGAAAACTTTGTTTTATAGTAGTTGCTCTTCAATATTCTGAACGCATGAAAACCAACAACCTCTTGCAAAAAGCCATTCCACATGTATTGGCCATTGTGGCTTTTCTGATTATCACTTTTGTTTATTTCTCGCCCGTCCTGGATGGAAAGACTATCTCTCAACATGATATTGTTCAGGCGAAAGGAGCAGGGCATGAAGCAAGCTTGTATCGTGAAAAGACAGGGCATTATCCTATGTGGACGAATAGTATGTTTGGAGGAATGCCTACTTATCTTATTGCGGCAGATTATCCTAACAGCTGGACTACCAAAGTAGGTCGTTTCTTTGCTAATCTATTACCAGAGCCAGCAAACTATGTGTTTTTGTATCTGATCGGATTTTATATTCTGCTGGCTGCATTGGGGTTTGATGCATGGATAGGTGTATTAGGGGCAATAGGGTTTGCTTTTTGTAGCTATAATCTAATAAATATAGAAGCAGGTCACGCTTCCAAAGTAATTGCGATGGGATTTTTGCCTCCTATATTAGGCGGGGTAATCCTGGCATTTCGGGGCAGGTATTGGATTGGAGGTGCGTTAGTAGGACTCTTTTTAGGGATGCATATCTATGGAAACCATGTGCAGATTACATTTTACATGTTTCTGACTATCGGATTCTATGTGCTGATGGAGTTAATTGTTTCTATTCGTGAAAAACGGATAAAACCATTTTTGATTGCTTCGGCAGTACTGGGTGTCGCTGTTGTACTGGCAGTAGGATCTCATGCTTCACGATTGATGACTACCAGTGAATATTCTAAAGAAAGTATCCGAGGGAAGTCAGAATTGACACCTAAACCAGCAACTGGAGATGATAAGGGGGTTAATGCAGATGGTCTGGACTATGATTATGCGTTTCGCTGGAGCTATGGTAAGATGGAGACATTTACCTTGTTGATTCCTGATTTTTATGGTGGTGGAACGATGTCTAAAAGCATTGGAAAAAGTTCAGCCATGTATAATGCCCTAATGGAGAAGGGTGCTTCTGATGCACAAGCCAAACAAATTGTAGCACAATTATCTGGTGCTTTATATTGGGGAGATCAACCAACTACAGGTGGACCAACCTATGCTGGAGCTGTTATTCTATTTCTGTTTGTCTTGGGAATGTTTATTATCCCGAATCGTATCAAGTGGTGGATTCTGGGTTGTGCTGTATTTATGACTATGCTTGCATGGGGCAAAAACTTTTTCCTCAATGATATTTTATTTACCTATGTTCCTTTGTTTGATAAGTTCCGTGCAGTGACTATGACACTTGCCTTAACACAGGTATTTCTGGTGTTAGGAGCTGCTATGGCTGTGCAGGAACTGATCCGTGGAGACTATAGCTGGACTAAACTTCAGCGTCCTTTGATCTGGAGTTTTGGTTTGACAGGTGGTATTGCTTTGTTATTTACATTATTAGGAGGCGCTTTCTTCGATTTTCGTAGTGATATAGTTGACTCACAACTTGCTCAGGGATATGGAGACTGGATTATACGTCCGATACGTGATGACAGAGCTTCCATATTGCGTGGAGATGCTTTTCGCAGCTTTCTGTTTATTGTGGTGGCTGCAGGGGTAATTATTGCGTTTTTATTCAAACGTCTCTCTCCTTCACTTATGGTCTTGGTATTGGGAGCGGTTGTGCTGACTGATATGTTTGCTGTTGATAAGCGCTATGTGAACAATGACGATTTTACTGTTGACAGACGTGACCAGCAGCGGGCATTTATTAAACCAACACCTGCGGATGAACAGATTTTGAGAGATACCACTCAATACAGAGTATTTAATTATGCGGCAAGTCCGTTTCAGGATGCTACTACTTCCTATTTCCATCATTCAGTAGGAGGATATCATGGTGCCAAGATGCGTCGGTATAGTGATGTTATTGACAGCGTTTTGGCAAAAGGAAGCATCAAAGGCCTTAATATGCTGAATACAAAGTATGTAATTGTACCAGATCAGAAAACTGGTCAGATATTTGTTCAGCAGAATCCGGAGGCATTGGGTAATGCTTGGTTTGTAAAGGAATATAAAATTGTTCCGAATGCTGATGAAGAAATTAAAGCCATTGAGACTTTTGAACCCAAGACGACTGCTATTATTGATAAACGTTTTGAAAAAGACTTGAATGGTTTAACTATTCAGTTTGATAGCACTGCAACTATTAAACTTACAAGCTATTCTCCTGACCATTTGGTATATGAGTCGAATGCGCAGACTCCTCAACTGGCTGTATTCTCCGAGATTTACTATGCTAACAAAGATTACTGGCAGGCTACCATAGATGATAAGCCCGTACCTCATTTTCGTGTGAATTACATCTTGCGTGGTATGGTTGTACCTGCTGGAAAACACAAGATTACGTTTACTTTTATCAGTACTACCTACCAACAGGGTGAGCATATTGCGTTGTTTAGCTCTATTGCCTTGTTTGCATTTGTGGGCGCTGCAATCTTTTTATCTGCCAAGCAAAAGAATAAGGCATAAACTTTATATTAAAAGCTCATCTGGATGGCTATCTCTTTTACATCATCCAGATGAGTATCCTCAACTGTTTATATTTACAGTCAAGCATTTGAATCATATGCTTCTTCTTGCAAGAAATCTTCGAAGCTTTCTTTTATTTGTTTTAGTTTTAATAGGGATAGGTACCTGTAATAGCCTTTATGCACAGACAAGCACACCTGATACCGTTCGTATAGGTTGTTATTTGTTAAGTTTACATGACCTTGATTTTCGCGAGCAGGAATACACAGCTCGGTTTTGGGTTTGGATGGTATACAATAAAAAGCTGGAGGACCTGGAAAATAGTCTGGAGATTGCCAATGCCAAAGAAGTAACAGTTGATGAAGTGGTGATAGATAGTCTGGAAGGGAAAAAGTGGGTACAGTTTAAGTTAAAATGTATTATGAAAGAAAACTGGGCTATCCAGCATTTTCCTTTTGACCGACAACGACTTCAGATACTTGTAGAGAACTCAAAATATGATCAGTCAAGTTTGATTTTTATGCCAGATACCAGTGGAAAATTATATGATCCGGATATGACAATCTCTGGCTGGAAAATTCGAAAGACTGCTATTGAGATCGGAACCAGCGAATACAAAACAGGATTTGGGGATTCTCGTCTGGAACACTTTAATGCGGCCTATTCACAACTGGCAGTTGTTGTAGATGTTGAACGCAATGCCTGGGGATTATTCTTTAAATTATTTCTGGGAATGTATGTTGCATTTGCGATTGCTTACGTTACTTTTTTTATAGATGCTCAACACGCAGATGCTCGTTTTGGATTACCAGTAGGGGGATTATTTGCCGCAGTGGGTAACAAATATGTGATTGATGGCTATTTGCCATTCTCTTCTCAATTGACTATAGTAGACATTCTCCATGGAGCTACCTTTCTGGCAATCTTCTTTACTGTGATGTTTTCTGTTATTTCTTTGCGTATAGACGATACCGGAAAACGTAAACAATCTCAGAAAACAGATCGGACAGTAGGTTTTATCATTTTGGGAATATACGGACTCATAAACTGTATTATGCTGATTCTCTCGGTATTTCATATTGGAGGCTAACAAACATAAGTGTTTTGTTAAAAAACATACATATATACATGTATAAAATATAGCGTATGTTTCAAAGAATTAGTTTTTTTATAGTAAAGTCCCTATTTTTGTTATAAACCTTTACTTTATTAGCGTCTAAATGAGAAAAATCAACATTTTCCTTACCACACTCTGTTTGATCAGCATTATTGTAGGAGGAGCTTCCTGCAAAAAAAGTACACCTAAAACTAAAACTGAATTAATCAGCCAGACCTGGAAAGTTCAGAAGGCAGAAGAGAACGGAACAACCGTTTTTGAAATTGGAGGAGTTCAAACTGCAAACTATACACCATTGCGTTTAAGTTTTAATAGTACAGGCTTTACATGGATTGACTCTCAGAACAATTCTTCTTCCGGAACGTGGATATTTGCTTCCAATGATACTGAAATCAAGTTTACAGTTCCAAATAATACTAGCTTCAGCCCTGCTACAGTTACTATGAGCGATTTATCTGAAGACAGATTGACTATAAAATATACTACTACTAATACCAAAGGCCAAACAACCAATGTAACACTGTATCTGGTGCCTGCTGGTTAGTTTTCAGCATTATATCTACACCAAATAAAAAACCTGTCTTGTTGTGAGACAGGTTTTTTATTTGGTGTAGTTTATAGAAATTGGATTTTGTGATGAAAGTTTGATTCTGTTACAAGCATGATTTGAATGCTATTGATTACTTTTGCCTCCTGATAAAATCAACATTGTTAATATACATGAGTAAATATCATTTTTTAAAAGTCGAAAAAATTGTTCGGGAAACGCCTGATGCGATTTCTGTACATTTTGAGCAGCCTGCAAATCAGCGCATTTTATATAAATCGGGTCAATTTCTTACCTTATTGGTTCCTATTAACGGAACAACAGAACGCCGTTCCTATTCTATGTGTAGCTCACCTGCTACAGAGAATAGTTTGATTGTAACTGTAAAAAGGGTAGAAGGAGGGAAGGTATCAAACTTTCTGAATGATCAACTGAAACCAGGTGCATTAGTTGAAGTGATGGAGCCTATGGGAACATTTACTATCGAGCCTAATGCTGAAAAGCAGCGACATATTATACTGATTGGAGCGGGTAGTGGTATTACACCTCTGATGTCTATTGCTAAAACCATTCTGCATACAGAGCCCCGTAGTCGGGTATCTATCATATATGGCAACAGAAATGAACAGTCTATTATCTTTAAAGAGGAATTGGCTGCTCTTACTCAGAAGTTTGCAGGTAGATTAGATGTGATTCATATATTAAGTCAGCCCGCATCTTCCTGGACTGGTCATGTTGGGCGACTGAATCAGTCATTGATATTAAAGATGTTGGAGCATTTGCCTAAATGGACAGATACAGAGTACTTTATCTGTGGTCCGGATGGTATGATGGAAGAAGCCAAACAGGCATTGCGTATTCTGCAAATACCCTCAGAGAGAATACATTCCGAAAGCTTTTTAACTGCAACTAAAGAATCCGTACATGGAGAAGTGGTAGAAGATACAACAGGTGAGGTGAAAGATTATACAGTGACAATTGTATATGAAGGAGCTGAATATAAAGTAGCAGTACCTGCCAAAAAAACTATACTGGAAGCGGCATTGGATAATGATATTGATCTTCCTTACTCCTGTCAGAGTGGTATGTGTACTGCCTGTATGGGTAAGTGTGTAAGTGGAAAGGTTTTATTAGATGAAGAAGATGGATTGTCAGAAACAGAGATCAAACAGGGATATATCCTTACCTGTGTAGGCCATCCTCTAACCAGCGATGTTGTGATTGAGATTGATTGATAAAGCAAATAGAAAGACTATAAAAGAAAAACGCCATACAGGATTGCATGGCGTTTTTCTTTTATAAATCATAGTGTCATTAGTCATCTCTGCGGCCCATGAATACGAATATCCAGTAGGCAAGTTGAGCGAGTGCACCAATAGCTGCTACTACATAAGTCATGGCAGCCCATTTAAGCGCATCTTTTGCCATGTCATGTTCTCTTTGAGTAACTACTCCACTATTTTCCATCCAAACTAATGCCCGGCGGCTAGCATCAAATTCTACAGGAAGTGTAATGGTGGAGAACAACGCCAAACCTGCATTGGCTCCTATTAATACCAGCAACAGAATATTACCCATTGCTCCATGACCCTGGAAGATAGAGTAACCTACACCAAAAAGAATAAGCATATTCAAAACCTGAAGTACATTACCACAAATACTTACTACAGGCACCAATGCTGAACGCATTTGTAAAGGTCCATATGAAGTTGCATGCTGCACTGCGTGTCCACATTCATGAGAGGCTACTGCTACTGCTGCTGCATTACGTCCATAATATACATCCTGACTCAGGTTGACTGTTTTATCTGCTGGATTATAGTGGTCAGTGAGTTGGCCTTCTACAGCTGTTATCCGAACATCAAAAATATTATTGTCTCGCAGCATTTTGGCGGCAGCTTCTGCTCCGCTCATTCCACCTGCTAATGGAATTTGTGAATATTGCGCAAATTTGCTTTTAAGTTGCCAGCTCACAAACATGCTGACAAGCATGGTTACAA
Organism: Xanthocytophaga flava; assembly: GCF_030068545.1. Classification (NCBI taxonomy): domain Bacteria; kingdom Pseudomonadati; phylum Bacteroidota; class Cytophagia; order Cytophagales; family Rhodocytophagaceae; genus Xanthocytophaga; species Xanthocytophaga flava. Next base: position 116,024 of record NZ_JASJOR010000011.1, read on the forward strand.
TACTGATAAGAAAGATCATAGTTGTGTGTTTATTTAATTTTAATTACCGAGGTAGACGAACAGGTTTTATAAAAATTTTACCCTGACTTTCGGATCTTATCTACTATAGAAGAAGTAGAAAATCCTTTTACCAGAGGTATTGTTTTTACAGTTCCTCCATTAGCTATCACAAAATCCGCACCAACAATTGTTTCAACTGTATAATCATCTCCTTTGACCAAAATGTCAGGTTTTATGGCTTCAATCAGACTTTTTGGCGTATCTTCATCAAAAAAGACAACCAGATCGACAAATTCGAGTGCTGCAATAACCCTGCTGCGTCCTGTTTCACTTACAATAGGACGGCTTTCTCCTTTTAGTCTTCTCACAGAAGCATCTGTATTAAGACCCAATACAAGTTTATCTCCAAGCGATCTGGCTTTTTCCAGATAGTCTACATGGCCTATATGTACTATATCAAAGCATCCGTTGGTAAAGGCAATCGCTTTGCCTTCAGCCTTCCATTGAGCTATGGTTGAAAGTGCTTTATCTAAGGATTGAATTTTTTCTTCTGTCATTATAGTGAAATATATGTAATTCAGGTTGCAGAATTATACTTCTGAGAGGGAGTATCTTTAATCTCAACAGATGGTGTGTCTGACCTATTGATAAACAAACTTATCACAAAGCATATGCCACCTGCTACAATTGTCAGGAGTGTTTGTGAAGCCCAGATAAAAGTAGCCAAAATAATACCCTCCTCCTGAGACCAGCCATACAACATAAGTGCACTACTTACCAACAAGTGATAGGGACCTGTGCCACCCTGTACAGGAGCTGCCATACCCAAACTTCCCATCATAAGAATAGTAAGGCCACCCATCCAACCAAGAGGTTTTGAATCTGGAAGAGCAAATGTGAGTAGATAGGCTGCGAAATAATATCCTATCCAGATAAGGAAACTGTGAGCAATGAAACTCCATTTGTTTTGCATCTTTCTTACACTGACCAAGCCTTCCCACATACCCAGAAAAAAGTCACGGACTTTTGCAAGAATAGCAATCTTCCACAGCTTTTCCTGATTTTTATAAGCCCAGAATCCAATACCAGTTATAAACAAGACCCCAACAATCAGGATAAGATAAAAAGTTGAGGAGATTTGGCTAAAGCTACCAAACTTATCTGTAAAGAATTGTATAAAGAACTCACTAAGCCGATTAAACTCAAGAAGGAAATTAAGGCATAGAAGTAAGAGTAACATCACAACATCAAAAAGTCTTTCAGCTACTACAGTCCCTATTCCTGCATTGATAGGCACCTTATTCATCTTATTCAATACACCACAGCGGGATACTTCTCCCATACGTGGCAGTAACAGATTGGCGAAATATCCGATCATAACAGCCAGAAACATACGAAACATACTCGGTTTATATCCGAGAGGTTCCAATAATAGTCGCCATCGATAGGCTCTGCTCCAGTGTGCAAACAATAGGACGATTCCTGAGAAGATAACCCAGCTATAGTTAGCTTGCTGGAAAGTGGCTATCATGTCAGCCAGACTTAATTCCTTAAATACATAAAAACGTAGCAATAGAAAAGCTACTACCAATGGAATGGCATATTTGATAATATCGATTAATCGGAATTTCATAGCGCAAAAATGGTACTTAAACTTCAGAGAAACAACCTTTCCTGGCAGAAGGCTATTGTTTGTCAGTAAGGATGGATACAGTCTGTAAAGATTTAGAGGGCATTATGTGGATTTTAAGCTAAATGATACATACCCTGATGTACCAGATAGAGCATAAAAAAACCGACAGTCATCAAACTGCCGGTTTTTCGGGATAATTGTAAATTACATCAATGTGCATCCACAGGGATCGCAACATTTTTCTTGAACTTCTGCAAATAAATTATTGGGATACAGAATAACATAAAGAACCCCACAAGCCAGAATATATCATTGTATGAGAGAATCATGCTTTGTTTGGTCATAATTCCATCCAATGCTTTATGTGCTTTGGATTCAGCATCTAGTGGAGTATATCCTTTGGCAATAAAACTATTGGTAAGCATTCTTAATCTTTCTGTAAATGCATCACTATAAGAGTTCATGTAAGAGACAAGATTCACTCTATGAAAAGCTGCACGATGTGCCAGTATAGTATTAGAAAGAGCAATACCGAAAGATCCACCCAATTGCCGCATCATATTATTAAGACCTGTTCCCTGTCCAATCTCAGCTCCATGCAAATCCTGAATAGCCAGTGTAGTCAGAGGAACGAAGAGAATGGCCATTCCGACACCTCGTACCATCAGAGGCCAGAAAAAGTCATTCGGACCACTAAATACATTGGAAACACTCAGCATCTGAGTAAAAATAAAGAACAGAATCATGCCGCCTGTAGCCAGAAACTGGGCTGGAAATCCTTTCTTTAATAGTGTGCCTGTTATAGGCATGATAAACATGGTTACCAGACTACCAGGAAACATCAACTCACCTGTTTGCTGGGCACTGAAACCCAGAATATTCTGACACAAGATAGGTAGTGCAAATACCGAACTGTACATACCAAATCCCAGTGCAAAAGAAGTAAGCATACCGGCACTAAAGCTTCGATAGCGTAAAATCCGAAGGTTTACAATCGGATAGTCAATACTCAATTCTCTCCATATAAACGCAATGCTTGCTACCAGTGAGATAAAGGTTAGTACTGATATGTAAGCTGTTTCAAACCAGTCTTCTGTTTCACCTTTCTCCAGTACTACCTGCAGACATCCAATACATAAAGCCAGAAGGGCAATACCTGTCCAGTCAATACGTCGGCTGATGTTGTCATTTTTGGTATTCTTAATAAAAACAAATACGAATACCCCTGCCAGAATACCTACCGGAATGTTTACATAAAATATCCATGGCCAGGAGTAATTGTCTGTGATGTAACCCCCGATGGTAGGACCTACTGCCGGTCCCAATACGGCTCCTAAACCAAATAAGGCATTGGCCATACCTATCTCTTCCCGTGGCCAGGTATCAATCAGAATCGTTTGTGCTGTTGATAATAAGCCACCTCCTGCCAGACCTTGAATAATCCTGAAAATAACCAGCATCAACAGACTATCTGCATTTCCGCAAAAGAAAGAAGCAACTGTAAATATTATAATAGACCCAAGGAAATAATTGCGACGGCCAAAACGTCCGGCCAGCCAGCCAGACATAGGTAATACGATTACGTTTGCAACCGCATACCCTGTTACCACCCAGCTCACATCTGATAATGTGGCTCCCAGATTTCCCATAATCTGGGGCAGTGATACATTGACAATAGTTGTGTCAATCAGTTCCAACAAGGAACCTACGATCACTGTAATGGTAATAATCCATTTGGAAGAACCTTTTTCAGGCATATAGTAATCAACTAAAGTTCATGTAAAGTATGGATTGATTGTAAGGGTACAATCATCTTTTATAAAACTGACAGCTATATTTCTAAATAGGCTTTGCCTCAAAAGAAGTTTATCTGTTCAGTAGGAAAGGTAGTTAATGGATATCAAGGGCTATTCTCATTGACTATTCCATTACTACCCTTGAAGAAAGTGTTAATCTATTTTCACTTCTGCTGTTACACTCATACCTGGGTGCAGCTTTTCACGCATAGCTTTATCTGCCTTCAGTTTGATACGAACTGGAACACGTTGTACCACTTTTACGAAGTTTCCAGTTGCATTGTCTGGAGGCAATAATGAAAACTTAGCACCTGTTGCAGGAGAAAAACTAGCTACTTCACCCGCTATTGGTTCATCTGGATAGGCATCGACCACAATGGTGACAGGATTACCTGGCTTCATTTTCTTTAATTGTGTCTCTTTGAAGTTGGCTGTCACATAAATGCTACTGTCATTTACTACTACAAACAAACTCTGACCTGCCTGCACCAACTGACCTGGCTGAATATTTTTCTTGGCAACAGTTCCTGAAACAGGAGCGCTTACACTGGTATAGGAAAGTTGTAGTTTGGCAAAATCCAGATCTGCCTGACGAAGGGCAATGTTACTGGATGCTGCACTTACCTGAGATACAGAGGTACCTACTTGTTTGGAGGCTACATCATATTGACTTTTGGCAGATGCTAATTGTGCTTCAGCAGCATCTTTTTCAGCCTTTATGGCATCAAACTGCTGAGCAGTAACCACTTTGTCATCATACAGGTTTTTATAACGGGTATAATCCTGGTTTGCTTTCCACAGGCGGATATTGGCAGCTTCAATAGCTGATTTAGCTGTGGCAATGCCAGCTTGTGTAGATACTACAGTAGATTTGGATACACCTACATTCGCCATTACCGATTGTAAAGAGGCATCTGCCTGACGCACTTTAATCAGATAATCGGTATCTTCTATTTTTACAAGCAGCTGATCTTTGGAAACTTTCTGGTTATCTTCAAACAATACACTGTTTACATAACCGCCCACCTTTGCTACTACAGGTACAATATCTCCATCCAATTGTGCATCATCTGTATCTACATAATGGAGTGAGTGAGTATATTTTGTAAAGCCGTATGCTCCGGCTGATAGAATAACAATGCCTAAAATAATGGGTAATGCAAAGTTTTTTGATTTTTTCTCTGACATAATTTTGTATTGTAAAGTAGGGTTATTGACTCTCCTGTTTTATTAAGCTATTCCTCTAATAGCCTTTGAGCATTAGTTTAAGGCAACATTCCAGCAGATTTCAACAATGTGTAGTAGGCAACAACAGCGTCTGCTTTGGCTAATTCAAGGTTGATTTTTGCCTGAAATAACAATGTCTCCGCATCAATACGATCAGTAGTAGAGGCTACATTGTTTTTGTATTTAGAGTTAGTAATTCGATAGTTTTCTGTTGCCTGCTCTGTAGCAACTTCAAGCAATTTGATTTTTTCACGAGCCTGGATATAGCCTTCATAACTTTGTTTTACTTCTGTACGAATGTTGTCCTCTGTTACTGTTTTAGCTATTGTAGTCTGTTTCTCACTGGCTTCAGCCTGGCTGATTTTTGCTTTTGTAGTATACAGTGAAGCAATATCATAACTCAGCGTGAGACCAACTGTTAGTGGAGTGATAGTTGAATTGGCTTTAGGTATTGGATTTGCACTAGGGTTAATATGATATAAGGCTGCTCCAGCGGCTAATGTTGGATACTTGCTACTTTGTATAGACTTGATATTTAATCTGCTATGTTGATTCTGATAATCTGCAATAGTTACCTCCTTACGATTGCTCAGACTTTGGTTGACATAATCCTGGAAAGAACTGCTTGTTGCTAACAGATTTAAAGATGTATCTACTTCAATCAGATTATCGTCAGTCAGACCCAGTAGCAAGCCTAAATGATAGCTTACTGTCTTCTGACTGGTAGTCAGATCAAGATTGCTGATCTCAATGTTGGAACGTTGTAGTTTCCAGCGTAATACATCGTTCTCGGTTGCCAGACCTTGTTTTACAAACTTCTCAGTTTCAATTATTTTCTCGTCAATATCCTGAAAATTCTGCTGGATAACTTTCTGACTCTGTTTGATTTTATACAGATTGAAATATAGTTGGATTACTGCCAGCTTGATTTCGTTTTCCTGTCTGGTTACATCCAATTCTGCAATCTTGGTTAAAAGAGCTGCTGATTCATCTGCATATTTGTGCTTATTTCCAGAATAGATAACCTGATTAACAGAGGCTGTTCCCAGATACACATCTGCATTACGTGGCAATACAAACGGTTCTGCTCCTGGACTTAATTGAAACTGGTTGGTAAGCATAAATGCATGATTATACATAATGCTTGCTTTTGCCTGGGGTAATCGTTGTTCTTTGGTTATTTTTTGCTGAGCGGTTACTTCTTCAATTTTAGCTTTGGATAATTTCAAAGACTTACTGTTGGATACTCCCAGCGTAAGTGCTTCCTCCAATGACAAAGGTTTGGTCTGTTGTGCTGTAGTAACCAGTGGTATACATAGCAACAAGAGGATAGGTAATAAACAATTTTGATTTTTTAGTCTCATATGGTTTTAAAGGTAATTACTTAATCTCCAGATAGGCTCTGAGCATTTCGTACAGATGTTTCTTTACTTGCTTCTTTACTTTGTTAGTCGCTGCTTCTGTTTCTTCCGGAGGTAGTGTAGTGTCCTGTGTGAAGTATTCCTTCTTTTTTACATTGAAAATAGTTCCGGAGATAGTAGCCATCAGCAGATCTGTATCTACTTTCCTAAAGAGCTTTTGTTTTTGTCCCTCATCAAGTAGTTTTCGGATTTCTTCCACATTTTTGGCATGGATGCGCATAATCGCTTCATGAGTGCCACCTCGTTGCTTCAAAAACAACTCTCTTTGAGTGATCAGAAAATAATTGCTGTTGTTAAAAATCCGCTCAATGTAAATATCAATGAGTGATTCCAGTTTGGCAAAAGGGTCTTTGTTTTGGCTATTCAGATTTTGCAGACTGGTATACAAATCATTGCTTTTATTTTCGATCAAGGTTTCAAGTAGCTTTTCTTTTGATCCGAAATAATAGGAGATCATCGCTACGTTGACATTGGCACGTTGAGAAAGATCCTTTACTGAGGTTGCGTCAAATCCTTTTTCTGCGAAAAGTTCTTCTGCGGCTTGTAAAATAATTTCTTTTTTATCCATGGTGTCCGAGGGTTACTGGATATATAACACTACAAATGTACAAATGATTTATTAATTAAATGATTATTTAACTTAAATGTTTATTTAATTTTTGTGAAAATAATACAACATAAAATAAAACCGGGATGAATTGGTGTTTTTTTAGTAAGGATAAAGGCCTATCTACTCCTTCTAGGAGTAGGTGGAGTTTATAATAGGATAATTTTAATAGACAGTATTACAAGAAAAAAGCCCTGAATGCTTATACATACAGGGCTTTTCGATCAGAATATTTTCGTGTGTTAATTTACAAGCTTATTGTTATCATCAGGGAAGACAACAAAGGGTTTGAATTTTTTGGCTTCCTCAAACTCCATCATGGCAAAGGAAATAATGATGAGAATATCACCGACTTGTACTCGTCGGGCAGCTGCGCCATTCAGGCAAATCTTTCCGCTGCCTCTCTCTCCCTTAATGATATATGTTTCGAAGCGTTCTCCATTGTTATTATTCACAATAAGAACTTTCTCGTTTTCAATCATATTGGCGGCATCCAGCAGATCTTCATCAATGGTAATGCTACCTACATAATTCAGGTTCGCTTCTGTAACCTTAACCCTATGGATTTTGGATTTTAGAATGTTGATAAACATTGTTGTTATATGTTGACGCTTTCCTTGTAAAGCGGCGCAAAGGTATGAAAATTATTGGCAATCCACCCTTGCATGTAAGGATTGCCTTTACAATGAGTTACAAAAACCGTGCAGCAATCACTTTACTTCTCTGACGGGATTTATATGCAGGAATTACCTGCCATCCTATATCTAACAATCTTTTAATAAGAAAAGTTACCAGTGGAGTTCTGTATAGGTTTGTATTATGGTTGGAAGCTGAAATAAGGCACGCAATTCTTCTGGAGTATGTGTAGTAGCAATGCCTACTACCTGCATATGGGCCGTTAGTGCAGAGGTAATTCCTGAAACAGAATCTTCAAAGGCAAGGCAATGGTCCGGAGATACTGACAATTTGACTGCTGCACGCTGAAATACTTCAGGGTGAGGTTTACCGTGTTTTACTTCTTCCCCACTGACAATGGCATCAAAATAGTGCTGGATCTGCAAGCCTGCCAGCGTGAACTGTACATTTTTCTGATCTCCCATAGTCGCAAGAGCAATACGTATACCCCTGTTTTTAGCTTCTTCCAGAAACTCAACTAACCCTTCAATGGGCTTTAGATGGGGCTGATACATTTCACGATAAAGGGCTTCTTTTTCTTCGCCTAATTCACTGATTTGTTCAGGGGATAGGTTATCTCCAAAAAAACGTGGGATAATCTCTGTAATAGTCCCTTTATTTTTCTGCTCGTACTCAGCTTCTGTTATAGATATAGTATGTCTTTTCAGAAATTCAAAAAAAGCCAACTGATGGTACTCCATATTATCAATCAACGTACCATCCATATCAAATATGAATGCTTTTATAAGAGGTGAGATCATGAATAGTGAAAGGGTATTAGGGAAAGTCTGTAGTTATATTCAATGCCAAGAGCAGACCTTATTCTATAAGAATATTATCTATAAGTCGTACACCTCCTACAAAAGCTGCAATGCAAAGTGCATAAGGTGCCTGTACTTTTCCTTCTGTAAATGAGGCGAGATCGTCAGTATTTACTACTTCAAAATATTCCAGTTCTACTTCGTCGCTTTTGGTTAGATGAAGGGCTACTGTTTTCTTCGCAATTTCTATAGTTCCATCGTTATCCAGCATAGCATGTGCCATTTCCAGAGCTTGATACAACAAGGGCGCTACTGTACGTTGGGTAGAGCTAAGTCTTCTGTTGCGGGACGACATAGCCAATCCGTCTGATTCACGCATGGTTGGACATATAACCAACCGAACAGGAAAGGATAAATCCTGAATCAATCTGCGGATTACCAGACATTGCTGCAGATCTTTTTGTCCAAAGTAAGCTGCATCTGGCTGTACCATATGAAACAGCTTGGAGACAACAATGCCTACACCATTAAAATGTCCTGGACGAAATTTACCTTCCAGTACTGTCTCCAGATTGCCAAAATCTATTTTGAGATTCACAGATGCCGGATACATTTCTGTATCTGCTGGCATAAAAAGCACGTCACAACCTGCATCCTGTAAGAGTTGCTGGTCTGCTTCCGGAGTGCGAGGGTATTTTTTCAGATCTTCCGGATTGTTAAACTGAGTAGGATTGACATAAATACTGCACACTGCCAGATCATTCTCTTCTTTACAACGTTTAATTAAAGAGAGATGTCCTTCATGTAGTGCCCCCATAGTGGGTACAAATCCAATAGTTTTATTCTGCTGACGGCTTTGGGACAGGTAATCTCGTAATGATTGTATGGAGGTAAAGACTTGCATAAATAGGGATGCTATACTTTTCTGGTTGTGTGAGGTATTGGATAAATCTACTGTATTTTCAGATAACGTTCTTTTAAGATACTGATATGATGACGTTCATGACCTGCGATCATATAGAGAATAGCACGTACAGAAAGTTCTTTGCCATTAGCATTGCCAATTTGTAAAAGAGCTGTTTCATCCAGATTGTCAAAAAGAAACAGGTTCGCATCTCTGACAGCGGAATATTCTGCCAGTAGGCTGACCAGGGTACGACTGTCAAAGTGAGCTGTTTCTGTATATAAATTTTCATCAAATCCAGGCAGCGGTTGTTTTTCACCCCGGGCTATACATAGAACACGATAGGTGAAAATACGTTCTGTATCAATCATATGTCCAAGCATTTCCTTTATACTCCATTTGCCTTCTGCATACCGATAAGTGCTCTGTTCTTCTGAGAGAGTATGTACCAATTGCCATACTTCTTTCTGTCTTAGTACATCAATAGCATTGTCTTCCGGAACAAGATTGATGTAACGGCTGGTGTACTCACTTTGAGGATACTCGTTAGGTTGTGGTTTCATAGATATTTAGAAGTGGATGTGGATAATGAGGTTGAAAACAGTAACATTCTGCCAGGCAATTAAATATGCCCGACAGAATGTTATATATAATTGATTCAGTTATGAAAGAACTTATTTCTTGGCAGATACAGAGAATGGAAGTTGCTCTGGCTTAGTTCCTCTCTGCTGATTAGGAGTATTAGACATATCAAGCTTCAGTGTGCCACCTTGCAGAATGTCACTGTGTTTGATAAATGTGTTGTTATACTCCTGTCCATTCAACTGACAATTCTGAATGTATACATTGTTATCGCTGTTGCCTGGTGCTTCAATGGTAAAGGTTTTACCATTTTCCAGGTGCATACTTACCTTACGGAACAACGGACTTCCCAATACATACTCCTGTGTACCTGGACAAACAGGGTAGAAACCCATCGCTGAAAATACATACCAGGCAGATGTTTGACCGTTGTCTTCATCACCACAATAGCCGTCCGGAGTTGGTTTATACATTTTGTTCATTATTTCACGCAAACGGCTTTGTGCTTTCCAACCGGCACCTGCATAGTTGTACAGATAAACCATGTGCTGGATAGGTTGGTTACCATGTGCATATTGTCCCATGTTCATAATCTGCATTTCCCGGATTTCATGAATTGGGAATCCATAGTAGCTATCATCAAATACAGGAGGCATAGTAAATACAGAGTCTAGCATGGATACAAATGTTTTTTGTCCACCCATCAGGCCAATTAGACCTTGTACATCATGGAATACACTCCAGGTGTAGTGCCAGCTGTTTCCTTCTGTAAAGGCATCACCCCACTTGAATGGATTGAAGGGCTGCTGGAATTTACCATCCTGATTTTTACCACGCATCAGTTTGGTTTGCGGATCAAATAGGTTGCGGTAGTTTTGTGCACGTTTGGTAAACTTCTGAACATCTGCTTTTGGTTTCTGTAACGCCTGAGCAAGTTGAGAAATGGTAAAATCTGCATAAGCGTACTCCAGTGTACGGGCAGCGTTTTCGTTGATGCCCACATTATAAGGCACATAACCTAACTTATTATAATACGAAACACCTTTTCTTCCTACAGATGACAATGGTCCTTCTTGTTCGCTGTTTTTCAGAACTGCTTCATACAATGTCTGGATATCATATCCACGAATTCCTTTCAGATAAGAGTCGGCAATAAGGGATGCTGAGTTGGAACCAATCATACAATCACGGTGTCCGGGGCTAGCCCATTCAGGCAACCAGCCACTTTCCTTATAGGTATTAACCAGCCCCTGCATAATCTGGCTGTTTAGTTCCGGATACATCAGTGTAAAGAATGGGAATACCGCGCGGAAAGTATCCCAGAATCCATTGTCTGTATATAAGTAACCTTCTGCAATCTGACCGTTGTAAGGACTATAGTGAATCGTTTTGTTCTGTGCATCTACTTCATGAAACTTGCGGGGAAATAACATAATCCGGTACAGACAGGAATAGAATGTACGAACTTGTTCAGGACTGCCACCTTCTACTTCCAGACGAGAAAGCTGTTGATTCCAGATAGCTTTTGCTTTTTGCTGAAGCGTATTAAAATCGTCGTTACCTAACTCACGTTGCAGGTTAAGCTCGGCTTGTTCCGGACTGATAAATGAAGATGCCACACGAATCCGAACCTTCTGACCTTTTTTGGTTTTAAAACCAATCATAGCACCTACGTGATTGGCTTTGTATTCCAGTGTATCTTTGGCAAGCGTTTTTCCATGCCAGGTATTACTGGATGTAAAAGGCGTATCGAAATACAATACAAAGTAATTTTTGAAATTAGCAGGTACACCACCACTGTTTTTGGTTGTGTAACCAACTATTTTTTTCTCATTGGGAAGAATCTTTATATAGGAGCCTTTGTCAAACGCATCAATAATTACAAATGAAGAATCTGATGAAGGGAATGTCATCTGGAACATCGCAGCACGCTCAGTAGGAACGATCTCTGTGGTCACATCATGGTCTGCCAGATACACACTATAATAATAAGGCTTGGCGATCTCTGATTTGTGAGAGAACCAGCTACTGCGTTTCTCTTCATCAAAGACATGCTTTGTTACCGGCATTATGGAAAACTGACCATAGTCATTGATCCAGGGTGAAGGCTGGTGAGTTTGTTTAAATCCCCGTATATGAGTAGAGGTATAGGTATATGCCCAGCCATCTCCCATCTTTCCGGTTTGTGGCATCCAGCAGTTCATACCCCAAGGAAGTGAAATAGATGGATAAGTATTTCCATTGGAAAGATTAAAGGTTGATTGCGTACCCATAAGTGGATTTACCCACTCGGCCAGGTCAGTTGGGGTATTTACTTCCTGTGCTGTAACCGATAGCGAAACGGATAGCACAAGAAATAAAAGAAATGATTTTTTGAAAGACATAGATTTTAAGGAGGTATACATGACGTAAAGTCACAAACGTTGAAAATATGGATGCAATTTAAAAGATGTTTTGGAATTGTCAGGCTATAAAACAATTTTAAGGCTTCTTATAAATTATTCCATCTTTCATCACAAAGGTAACTTTGTGAAGAGAGGTCATATCTTTGGTCGGATCACCTTCTACTGCAATCAGATCTGCCAGAAATTCAGGTTGGATAGATCCCAGATGTGACAACTCGAACACGCGAGCATTAACCGATGTCGCTGATCGTAATACATCCAGTGGTTTCATGCCATATTCAGCCATCAGTTCCATCTCACGAACATTATCTCCATGGCTAAATACACCTACATCGCCTCCCATCACAATCGTAACTCCAGCTTCCAATGCCTGTTTAAAGCTCTGTTTTTTTTGCTGAATGCGGGCTGGTTCAGGATCTGTTCCTTTTTTCCATCCTCTGTATTGCAAAATAGCATCTCCAGCAGCTAGCGTAGGGCAGAGGGCTACATTTTTCTGTGCCATGAGTTTAAAAATTTCAGGATTGCCGTTATCTCCATGTTCAATAGTCCGGATACCAGCCTGTATAGCCCGACGCATACCTTCTACTGTACTGGCATGTGCTACTACAACTCGACCACTGCTAGCAGCTGTTTCTACAGCTAGTCGTAGTTCTACTTCTGTAAATGTTGGCATTGCTTCACCCCGAATGCCCCAACGATAGTCTGCATACACTTTAACTACATCGGCTCCTTTGCCAATTTGTTCACGCACTACCCGAACCAGATCTTCTGCTCCTGAAGCTTCCTGTGCACCTTGGGGGACTAGGACATGAGTAGCAAATCCTTTAGGACCATAACTACCTGTAGCCACAATAGCGCGTCCGGCTACCAGCATTCTCGGACCAGGAATTATCCCTTTTTCAATAGCCTGTTTTAATCCTACATCATCATACTCAGCTCCCTCCGTGCCTAAGTCCCGAACGGTAGTAATTCCAGCAAGCAATGTCTTGTTTGCATGAACTACTGCTCTGGCTGTACGTTCTGCATGAGATTCTTTCAATACCTGATCATCCCAGGATGTTTCATTATAAGGATGCAGAAATAAATGAGAATGTCCCTCAATCAGACCGGGCAGCAATGTCATAGCAGGCAAATTAATTATTTCCGCATTGGATGGCGTCTGTATATCTGCTGGCTTTCCTGCTGCAATAATCTTATTTCCCTGAACAAGTACTATCCAGCCAGTTTTTACTTCTTTGCCGTCAAAGACTCGTTCTGGTTTTAGAACATACGTTTTAGCAGGAAGAGTAGAGGAGATTTGTGCATTGGAAAAAAAGGTAATCCATAAAGTAATAAGCAGTAAATGTAACTTCAGATGGTATAACATGAATGGTTTGGTAAGTGTTGGGATGTAAAGTTGAATACCTGAAAAGTGAAACTACATATAAGTATCATTCTGCGCCACAAAAATCAATATATAATGCGAAAGGGGTAGTTCAGAATTATTCTGTTTCTATATTCTTCTACACACTGTAAATTAATCAGTTAGCATGCCCATATAGTCGATTATGTTCTATGCTTTATCGAAAAGAGATTGAATCTGATCAGCTATGGCGTATCAATGATTGGCACAAACGAACAGGGCTGGTTTTCGGATTGACTGGAATAAAATCGTATCCGTCATAGTAGTAGAGCAGTACTTAGGTTGTCAATAGCTGCAAATGGTATCTATCTGATTAGGGATAAACCTATCTCTGGTAAAAAAAGCATAAAAAAATAAATAATTTAATTAGTTGATAGACAGTGGTTTATACTTGTATGTGCTGTTTTTTTGAAAAAAAATAAAAAAGTGACGCAACCGTTTGAGAAAATCTTCCGTGCTGTGTCTGAATTCGATTATGATCGCCAACTCCGCAACCTTAACTGAACTGGAGGCTTTATTGCAGGGATGCCGCAATGGCAACCGCAAGAGCCAGGAATTGCTATATCGGCAGTTCTATGGGTATGCTATGAGTGTGTGTATGCGGTATACACGAACAAAAGATGAAGCTATTGAAGTACTCAATGATGGTTTCATGAAGGTGTTTACCAAGACAGAAAAATATGATCCGGAAAAATCATTTAAAGGTTGGTTGAGGCGCATTATGATCAATACAGCCCTGGATTTTTACCGCCAGGAGGTAAAACATTATTTTCACGAAGATGTAACGTTAGTAGAAACTGCATCTGTCAGTGAAACAGTACTTGATGAGTTACAACATGAAGAATTAATTAAACTTGTACAACTGTTATCTCCGGCTTACCGGATGGTATTCAATCTGTATGCAATTGACGGCTACTCGCACGAGGAGATAGCTGAGCAACTGGATATTTCTATCGGAACATCCAAATCCAATTTAGCTCGTGCCAGAGAACACTTAAGAAATATGTTAAAGCAGAGAGGCTATGACAAGTATGAATGAGATGCCCGATAATGAATTGGATGATCTCTTCAGAAAGTCAGCTGAAGAGATAGATATTCCGTTTGATCCGGAAGCCTGGCTGCGCATGGAAAAAAAACTCGACAATGGATCTTCCAATGGAAATGGAAAATGGAAGCGTTGGGGACTATTAGCTCTGTTGTTATTATTAATTAGTACTGGTGCCTATATATGGTTGAGTGGACCTGGAAATGGAAATCTGGTTTCACAGAATAAAAAAGGTCTGCCAGATACATTACTAGCAAAAGACAATAGACCTAACTATAAGGGAAGAGGTCAGATAGAAAGAGGTCAGATAGAAAGAGGTCAGATAGAAAGAGGTCAGATAGAAAGAGGTCAGATAGAAAGAGGTCAGATAGAAAAACGCTCAAACACACCTTCTTTGTATAAGTATAAGACACTATCTGTGAATAAAGAAAAACCGGGTACTGTAAACAGTGATAAGAAAGCAAAGAGTACCACAGTGCAGAAAGATAAAGAGGTGCTGTATACAGAAAATGAAAAGAATAAAAATACAAGTAGTATTGACGCAAACAGAAAAAACAACAGTTCAAAAAAAGGCATTCAGACTTCTGGAAAGACAATAAACGACAGTGAAGAGGAGCCGCAACCAGAAATGGTTGCGCCTATCAGAACGGCGGAGATAAGCAAAAGGGATCGGAGCACTCTATCAGATTCATCCCGTGTACCTGCTGCGGATAAAAAGCTTCGCCGCTTCTTTTCTTCTGAAGAGACTAAAAAGGGAAAGGTTGCAGATCAACAAGAGTCGAAGATTGCTTTAAACGGACAGCCTGGATCTGTAGAACCGAAAAACGTACTGACTGAAAGAGGAGACAAAAATAAAGGAGAAAAGCAAAAAGGAAGCGGTAGCAAGAGAAATCAGAAGAAAACAGTGATCTACAACTCTACAAATGGACAACCTATGGACATAAAGCCAGAAGAGACTTCATTTGAAGCAGATACACATCGGTTGTATACAACTAATTACCTGGCGAATAAGGAAGAAGTACTTTATTTGATGCCTCTTACCGGAAAATCCATTCAGGTAAACTGGGCGAAAGGAAAGGATTTTGTGATACCCCCACCACCTGCAGATACTATGGGTAAGGCTGGGGAAAAGCCGGATATTAAGCCATTAGTTGAAAGAAAACCTTTCCGGTTAGGAATTCGGTTTGTCATAGCACCTGATTTAACTACTGTAGGGTTTCGCAATTTTATGCAGCCAGGTACAAGTGCAGGGATACTACTGGAATACAATATCTCAAATCGGTTACTGATTACAGCAGGAGGAATTTACTCTAAGAAGATTTATGTTGCTGGAAAAGATGATTATAATCCTCCAGACGATTATTTGGACTATATGGAAAAACAAGGATTTTATTTGAACTCGATTAGCGCAGATTGCAGAATTATAGATATTCCCTTGAATTTGCGATATAATGTAATTCAGAATAAAACTACTGGTTCCAATTGGTTTGTGAGTGCGGGTGCCTCATCTTATCTGATGAAAAGAGAAGATTATGACTATCATTTTGACAAACACGGATATGGTAAAGATACCAAATGGGGAATCAGCAATTCCAATAATCACTTTTTTGCTGTAGGAAACCTGTCTATTGGATATGAACGACGTATGGGAGACTATTTCTCCTGGCAGGTCGAACCGTATCTGAAGATACCACTGGGTGGAGTTGGGTATGGGAAGGTTAAGCTGATAAGCTCAGGTGTGTTCTTCTCAATCAAATACCACCTGTCTAAACAAAAATAATCACCTGATTTTGCTGGCTTATATGCATGTTTTTCATCGTTTCAGCGATGTACTGCTATTGCTTTGTCTTCTGAATTCAGTCTGATTGAATATATGTAAAGAGGAAATTAAAAATCTTAAAGTAGCGCTTTAAAGTGTAAAACTATAGCTATAGAGAGTTAGATCCGGATTATGTCACACAGACGTGTGTGATTACCATTTTTAGTTTTAACACTTAATTAATTCAGTAACACCATGAAACCTTTATTTAAAAGTAAGGCATTTGCATTTTTGTTTTCTCTGGCTGTACTAGCCGGCCTGATTGTAAGTTGTGATGACAACGATAGTCCTGGTCCCAATAAGGTAACTACTCAGATTAAGCTGGCTACCAGTAGTACACTGGGAAGTTATCTGGTAGATAGTGCAGGGTATACATTGTATTTCTTTACAAGAGATGCAGATGGAACAAATAATTGCACATCTGGCAACTGTATGGCTGCCTGGCCTATTTACTACAAAGCAAACCTGACACAGGAAATGCTGGGAGAGGGTCTTTTACTGGCTGATTTTGCAGAAATAACAACAGCAAGCGGAGCTAAACAACTGACTTATAAAGGCTGGCCTCTTTACTACTATTCTCCTACCGCAAATAGCGTGAAGGAATTACCTGGAGAAACCAAGGGTGAAGGAGTTGGCGGAGTATGGTATGTTGCTAAAACTGATTATACCATTATGCTGGCTAGCAAGCAATTGGTTGGCCAGGACGGCAAAAACTACAAGAGCGACTATACAGAAGGTACTGGCGTAACTCAGTTTTTCACAGATGGCAAAGGCCGTACATTATATACGTTTACTACAGACTCAAAAAATACGACCAGTTGTACTTCTTCCGGTTGTAAAGCTGCCTGGCCTGCCTTTACCGAAACACTGGCAAGTGTACCTTCTGCCCTGGATAAATCTCTATTTGGAACCATCGATGTAGATGGCAAGAAACAACTAACTTATAAAGGGTGGCCACTATATTACTTCACTCAGGATTCCGGACGGGGTATGACCAAGGGAGTGAGTGTACCAAGTCCTGGAGTATGGCCTGTTGCTATTAAGGATGCAGTAGAGGCTCCAAATTAATCCTTATCAGCTACGATTTACATACCATTTAATTATAAACCTCTAAAACTAAAATTGATATGAAAAGATCCGAATTTCTTAAAAGCCTGGGTTTAAGTAGTGGTGCCCTGATGTCTATCTATTGTTTGGGTGGGCTTACTTCCTGTGCCTCCGAATCGCCTCAACCCAATACCAACACGGGTGGAAATAATGGCGGTGGCAATACAGTAGCCGGCTTTACAGGCAATGCAAAAACTTCAGCAGGTAAAATCAGTTTTACACTTGATTTGACTACTGACAACTTTAAATCCTTATTGACTGAAGGATCTTATCTGTATCCCAATAGTGGTGATGTAATTGTAGCCAAAGTAAAAGGCGGTGGCTTTGTTGCCCTTTCCAAAGCGTGTACCCATCAGGGAACTACTGTTACCTATCGGTTGAATCAGAATGACTTTTACTGCGATAATCATGGCTCTGAGTTTTCTACTACTGGTTCAGTGGAAAATGGTCCTGCTACGGCTGGGTTGACAGTTTATTCCGCCAGCTTGAATACTACTACTAATGTGCTAACTGTTTCTGCATAAGCTGTAGGGTAAAGCTTTACTGCTTTACCCTTTTTTACACTTTTTCAGGTAGTACAGCAAGTAGAAGCTTCAGCAGATAAAAGCGTCAACACACTATTCATCAGATACAAAACTGGCAACAACAATCGCTTACCTATGAAAAAATACAGTATTTTTTTTCTTCTCCTTTTCTCGGCAATACTATCGACTCCTGAAAATGCATTGGCTCAGGATGATTTATTAGGAATGATGAAGTCTGACAGCAATACGGTCAATTATACGACAGCAACCTTCAAATCCACCCGGATTATCAATGGCCATTCGGTGGAAACAGTAGCAAAAAACCATATGGATTTCCGTATCTCACATCGGTTTGGAACGCTCAATAGTGGTGCCTATAATCTGTGGGGGCTGGATATGGCTTATATCCGCTTGGGATTTGAATATGGGATCACTGATCAATGGATGGTAGGAGTAGGACGGAGTAATACAGATAAAACTTATGACCTGTTCACAAAAGTGAAGCTCTTACGGCAGTCATCAGGCACAAGGAATATGCCTTTCACAATGACCTTCTTTGTCAGTAGTGCGGTCAATACACTGCGCTATACACAGGAAGATCGGTCCTTTGTCTCTCGTTTCGCCTATACCACCCAACTGATTATTGCCCGAAAATTCAGTGAAAATCTTTCCCTGCAACTCACCCCAACACTGCTGCACCGAAACAGGGTGGAAAATATAGGAGAGAAGAATACGGTTTGGGCCTTAGGTTTAGGAGGGCGATATAAACTCAGCAAACGGGTATCGTTCAATGCCGATTACTATTATGTATTGCCCGATCAGTTAGATCCGCAGTTCCATAACTCGCTGGCGCTGGGTTTTGATATTGAAACGGGTGGACACGTTTTTTCGGTACACTTTACTAACTCGTTGGGCATGATTGAAAAGCAATTCATTGGAGAAACAACCGGACAGTGGGGAAAGGGTGATATTCATTATGGATTTAATGTTTCCCGTACTTTTTCTTTCAATAAAAACGCCCGACGTTCTACTAAATAACAACTTCCATTTTACAACCTGCGAAACATATGATGTACCAATCTGTTAGCCTCCGTGTTTTATGGCTATATAAGCCATCTTTCTTATGGACAGTATTGTTTTGTATTGGAGCATCTGTACTCACACAGGCTCAAAATCTTTATACATCTTCTTCTTCAGAGGTTAAGTTCTTTTCGAGTACACCCCTGGAAGATATCGAAGCAGTCAACAAAGCCAGTCAGTCCATGCTGAATGGGGTAACAAAAGAGATTGCTGTGAAAGTGCCTGTCAAATCATTTGTATTTCCCAAAAGTTTGATGCAGGAGCATTTTAACGAGAATTACATGGAAAGTGATAAATATCCCTATGCTATTTTCAAAGGTAAAATCAATGAGGCAATTGACTTTACTAAGCCAGGTACCTATGATGTGTCTGCAACTGGCAAACTGAATATTCATGGAGTTGAGAGAGACCAGACCCTTAAAGGAAAGCTGACTGTGCAATCGGGTAAAGCTTTGTTAGATGCAGCTTTTGATGTCTTACTGGTAGACCATAAAATCAAGGTTCCGGAAGTGGTCTTTGCCAAGATTGCAGAAAAGATCGCGGTCACCACACATTTTGTTTATGTACCGTATGAGAAAAAAGCACAATAGTTTTTTATTGAAATAGAGTATTAGCTTTTCCACATGTTCCTATTACTATAGCCTCGGGATTGAGTAACGGGAGTTTATTCTTCCGTTACTCTGTGGATTCAGCTTCTGATTCTAAAGATTCTGGTTCTCCTTCTAAAGGTTGATAGATCGCTGTCATATGCTGAATCTTTTGTTTGATACGATTTTGTAGTCTTCTTGGAGCTAGTACCTTAACAGTTTCTCCGAAGCCCAGAATTTCCCGTTCCATTTCATAATTGATCTGCACATCCAGAGATATCACAACTCCATCTTCGCGTGTTTCCACTATCTGCTGGCTATGATGAATGGGCTTGGTTAACACATAAGGTGCACTATATTTATTGAGTAAAAGTAAAATCCTTTCGGTAGGTTGACCCTGCATAATAGTTACTCCAACTATATCCCGAAAATAGTTCTCAATATCCAGCGTTTCATTATCACAATACCATTCCTCACTGGGCTTGATTTCAAGAATACGATCCAATGCCAGCAGTGTTTCGAATCTGGCTTTGTGTCGTATTCCCAGCACAAACCAGCGATTGCGATACTCCTTCAGCAGGTAAGCATGGAAGATAAAGGTTTGAGCAGACTTAGCCTTAAACGATTGATAGGTGATACTCAAACATTGTTTTTGTAAAATAGCCTGATAAATCACTTCAATATATTCCAGCCCTTTGAGATTATCGTTTTTTTCAAAATCAATAATAGCTCCTCTTTGTGTCTTGGCCGTACGTATTTTGTCTTCCAGGCGTTGTACCATGCCACTCAACTCCCGAAAATGATCAAAGCCTTTGAACTGTTTTAAAATCTCTGTTACTTCCTTTAATGTATGCAGATCTCCATCCGTAAGCGGAATGTTGGTAATAGAATAGTTGGGGTCTTCATAGGTATAATACTTTTTGTCCAGTACTACAATGGGTGCATTGTATCCTAATTTTTCGCTCCGCATCATTTGAATGTCCATCTGTACGGTACGACGGCTTACCCCTTTGTCAATGCCTTCGTATTCATACAACATATTTGAGCACGCCTCAATCAAATCCTCCAGTGTCCATTTACGGTGACGATTGCGCAAACAGGTATCTATAGTCTGATAACGGATCAATGCATTGCGATTGATAGGCATAAAAGGATTGTATATTGAGTGTTTTGAGAAAAGTTTTCAAAAAATAGAAAAAAGTTTTTACTACGCAAAAAGACTGCGCATTGGCAGCCCAACTTTGTATCGTTGATTGAATGTAAGATTTAGTACAGTTACTGTTTATGGTTTACCTGATTTGTAAAAATTGTACTAGAAAAATATCTGACTTTCTGGTAAATCAGGTTGACGACTTGAATGCTCTGAACGACGATAACTATTTTGAAGATGAAGAGAATGTATATATAAGCCTTAAGAATGGAAAGCAGGCTTACATGGGGTATCATAAAAACAGAAGTATTTCTTTTGATGGATGTTGTGGTTGTAGAGAGGAAGGGCCTTTAAATAGGATTTGTGCTGGTTGTGAGGTTGCATTGGGAAGAGAGGTATCAGATTGTGAATCTGTCTATCATTATATACGAATTGTAAAAACTTCAATAGATGTAATTGAAGTGACTACACAATACGAAGACAAGTTATACACTATGGAGAAATCCTTAAAATTTAATGCTGCAAGAATGGAAGAATGGCTTGTCTTACTGAAGTGGAAACCCAAAGAATTTGCAAAAAGAGTAAAAAAGATTTGAACTACAACTATGGAAGCTTTATATCAGACATTAAAACAACGCAAACGCCCTGAAGATGTGGCAGAAATGATTCTTACTTTACTGGAAGGAGAGTTGACACAGGATGAAAAGCGTATGCTGGAAAAAGCAGCACAGGGAAGTTTGAAGAAACACTTCTATGCCTATACTTCCATGGCTCAGGAGTTCTTTAAGCCCATAGGTGCTGAAAAGCAGGTAAAAAAAACGGTAGAGTTATTTCGGTTAAACAATGCTAATACTATAGATGCTGATGATCCGGCTGCTGTAGAGACATTTATTCAGGAAATCTCTCCAATGATTCATAAGGATATGGGTAAAAACCATTACCTGAATGATCGGTTGAACAAAATGCAGCGACAGGCCGAAGGGATGGATATTTCCAAACGACAATACAACAAGCTGTTTCGCCGGCTGCGGTTTATGGAGAAAAAGCTGAGAAAGATGAATCGTATGGCTCAAAAATCAGAGTATGAGCAAGTAGCTAAACATGGTTTGGCACATCGGTTACCGTATGAAGAGTTCATAAAGGATAAGTACACAGCTTGTTTTATTGCATACTATACCGCACGATGTAATCTACGTAGCGAATTTACGATTTCAGGACAGCAACGTCCCTATGACGAGATTGCCGATATGCTATTTAAAAAGTGTACAGGAGAACAGTCTGTACATCAGATTTTACGCAATCATATTTTTAGAAAAGATATATCGGCTATTGTCAATACACCTAATTACAAAGCAATTTCCTACGTATATCCGAACCCTAAGGTATTAGCGCATCTGTCGGATGTAGAGAAAGGGGAACTGTTGGGGCAATGGACTGGTATTTTGCAGGAGATCGCAGAGTTTCTGGCTCAGCTATGGAAAGAAAATACCATTAACCGTACCACTATGGTAGTAAAAAAGGGTAACGATTCGTCTACCTGGAATCATACTGCCGGGGCCTGGAATAAAGCTCGTGATGCGTGGATGAATCTGATCTATGCTTTAGGGTTAGAGTTTATACTGGATCAGATGTGTTTTGGAAAAATACTACGTCTAATGGCTGGTGATGTAGTTGCCTGGCATTACATGTCAGGGGGGAAGCTAGACCCTAATACAGAAGTATGGAACAAGATTCCATTGCCCTGGGAGGTTTTTCAGGAAAAGGAAATCTGTACCCGCTCGCTAGTCAAAGAGGCGTGTTACAATGCAGGGTTGGATGCTGAACAATCGGGCTGGATAGCTCCACGGCCTCATGGGATAGTTGCTTTTCGCCCAACACCTGAACTGGTGCATGGGGTGAGTGTGGGAAGTCCGTTTTTAGCGTCTATATTGAGAAAGCATGGTTATTTCTCGGGAAAGGGTTTGAAATCAGTACAATCCGAATGGAGTTAAATGAATATGCTGTAGAAAAAGAGAGTATAAAGATCTTGAAAGATGTCGTAAACGATGGATACTTCGCAGCTACCCTTGGGGAGGAACGGTATAGTTGACTCGTGCAACAAAATCGTCTGGTTCGACTCCAGCTATGCAATGCCCCGCTTCCATTATTGCTTGTTACTCTTTCATATATAGTGAAAACCAATCGGGATAGGCTCAGTGGTAGAGCAGTCGGCTCTGGACCGACCGGACGCAGGTTCAAGTCCTGCTCCCGATTCAGATTCTGAATGTAGTTCAGTGGTAGAACTTCCGGCTCTTATCCGGTTAGACACAGGTTCGAGTCCTGTCTTCAGAATCAAACGAGATAGTTCAGCGGTAGAACGTCTGGCTCTAAATCCGGATCGACGCAGGTTCAAATCCTGCTCTCGTTGCTTATTGTTTATCAGAGAGCTAGCCGAATGGGTAGCTCTCTGATCTATGGATTAATAAATAATTGGTCCCTCGTATTTTGTTTTTGCTACAGGAGTCAATTTCTTCACAGATGCATCAGATAAATTAAATGCTTTTTTCACCTGATTATAATCATTATAGTCAATGTTTAAAGCTTTGCGACCATTGGGTGAATAATCTGCTGGTACTACTACAACGCGAGCTACTCGGTCATTCATAGTAATCGGCAAATTCTGACCCACAGAATAGGCGTAAATAAATATATTCTTGTATGTAAAGTCAAAATCAATAAATGCATTTTGTACAAACGGATCACCTGCTGGCATTAATTTCCAAATATCTACTCCGTTATCCTGTCCGGTGAGCAGATAGGCCAAGACAACATCTGAAGGCTGTATATTATCCTGGGTTGGAAAGGTATAATAGATGCCATAGTCATTGTTAGATGTCAAATCAAATTCAAACTCATAGGCAAGTGCTAGTGGTCCTGGAGCACCTTGAGGACCTGCTGGCCCCTGAGGTCCCTGACAACTAACTAAACCTATACATAAAAGTGCGATAAATCCCAAGAATGACTTTGTGAAAGTATACATAGTGTGTGGTGTTGAACTCTTTGTCTATGCCAGCTTGGTGGACAGGAGTAAAGAGGGTGAAACAAATAATTTACATAAATGTGACAGGCAATAAATATGCCATTTTGAAGACCATAGTATCCTCAGGGAGTAAGATTATTATTTTTTCCCGACTTGCCTACTCGTGAATCAATACCAAAGAGAAAAAGTTTGTAATAATTTTGAAAAAAGTTTTTACTACGCAAAAAGACTGCGTTCTGGCTTTTCAACTTTGTGCTATCAATACAACAACGAAGACTATTTATTCTTTACAGCTATGAAATTTACACCAACCAGCCATACTGCACAACCAACTGTCAACTACATGGGTGGCAAAGCCTATATGTTGCAGGCAGAGATGGAACTATACACTACAGTAGTAAGTGCTATGCTTCACGATTCCTATTATGAGAAAGCAGATGCTCGACTGGAACGAATCAAAGCATTGATTCCAAAGGTAGATCCATTGTTTGTGGCAAAGCTGGCTGTATATGTTCGTGAACAAATGTATTTACGGTCTGTGCCAGTAGTATTACTGGGCGAACTGGCAAAGGTACATCAGGGAGATAGTCTGGTCAGCAGAACGGTTGAACGTGTGGTACAACGTCCGGATGAAATCATGGAGTTGTTGGCTTATTATCAATTGACCAATGAACGCAAAGAAACCAAAAAGCTAGGTAAGCTTTCAAAGCAGATTCAGAAAGGATTGGCAAAAAGCTTTAATAAGTTTGATGCGTACCAGTTTGCCAAATACAATCGTGACACAGTCGTTCGGTTGAGAGATGCATTGTTTTTGGTGCATCCGATGCCTAAAGATGATGCACAACAGGAAATCTTCACACAGATTGCCAGTGATACACTGCCTGTTCCTTATACCTGGGAAACAGAATTGTCTCAATTAGGACAACAGTCATTTGCCAGTGAACAGGAAAAGCAACAGGTAAAAGCCTTGAAATGGGAAGAGTTGGTTCTAAGTGGAAAGTTAGGTTACATGGCATTGTTGCGTAACCTGCGAAACATTCTTACTCAGGGGACAGACCATGCGTTGACAGAAGTACTTAAACAGATTGCTAGTGAAGACAAAGTAAAACGCTCTAAACAGCTACCATTCAGGTTCTTGTCAGCTTATACAGAGATTGAAGCTGTAGCTAATGATACAAATAAAGCAAAGATCAAAGCTACTCAGGAGGCTCTTGAAAAAGCTGTACGGTACTCGTGTAACAACATTCCTGTATCCAAAGGAAAAACTCTGATCCTGTCAGACAATTCCGGAAGTATGTTTGGAGACATGGGAGGAAAGTCAGTTGTTTCAGCAATGAGCCGTAGAACAACCGCCGATATCGCCAATCTGTTTGCTGTCTTGTACTGGGCTCAGTCTGAAGATACAGAGATTGGATTGTTTGGTGACAAACTGGTTTTTCCGGAATTAAAGCGAAACGCTTCTGTATTCGAAAACTTTGCGAGTATCAACAATGCTGCCCGTACATGTGGACCCAGCACAGAACAAGGAATATTTAACATGATAGAGAAAATGTTGTCTGAGAAAATCATAGTAGATCGTATTGTTATTTTTTCTGACTGTCAGATTGGAGCCCGATGCAACTGGTATGACCACAAACGACGGGTAGGGAGCGACTTTGGAAAGTTATTTAACGAATACAAAAAACTAAATCCAAATGTGGTGACCTATAGTGTGGATCTGAAAGGATATGGAAATACTCTTTTCGAAGATGGTGTGATGACTGTGGCTGGATGGAGTGAAAAGATTTTCGATATGATGGTTGCTATGGAAGAAAAGGAAAGTGTATTGTCCGTCATTGATAAAATTGAGATATAGAACCCTCTGGCCTGCAAAAGGCCAGAAGGGTTTCAAAGAAATAACAGATGCCGTAAATAAGGGATACTTCGCTGCTTTATTGTGTAAACCTTTAAACCCGATTTAATTTCTTTCTAATCAAAACCTCTCTTATTGAGTGTAGCTCTGTTATAATACAACTAGTCAGCACTAAACTGACTTGTAAATTCCAGGTGCCGTAGAAAAGAGTTACTTCGTTTGGGACGATGTGGTCGCAGGTTCGAATCCTGCTCCTGCTTAGGCAGGATAGCTCAGAGGTAGAGCACATATGTTCTCTTTTCGCTTGTTGCCCTTGTTTTTGATCCTTTAAAATTGGTAAATCAGATGAAAGTCTATTGCAAAGCCTGTCATACAGCATTAACCCCTGATTTACGTTATTTGCCTTATGCCTCCCTGACTAATGAAGAGGATGATAGGCCTTTTTTGCCACAGGGATATTACTGGATTAGTGATGGTAAGTGTTTTGCTAATACGGGAGGCAGAGTTGTAATTCATATAGATGATCTGATTAATACAATGAGGCATTCAGATCCGGAAAGACTACAAGGGTGCTGTGGTATATCAGGTTCTTATGGTCCCAACCGTATTTGTATACAACAACATGAAGTGGCTAGTGAATATTCAGATTGCTGGATGCCTCATGCCATCATATTTGAGAAAAATGCAATATACACTATAGATTACTAATATCCTCCTCTAGCTCAAAAGGCAGAGCTACGGTAAACCGAAACCGTGGAGTGTTGGGAATATGCCGTTTTGACTACGCGTTAAAATGGACAGAGTTTGCAGTGCACCGAAAAGCGAAGAGTGGAGTAGGGAAGCGCGTTCACAGCCCGACTGTCCTGTAAAAGGAAATCCCGGTTCGAATCCGGGGAGGGGGACAAAGAGATTTTAAGTAAGCAGATGTTTAATGCCCATGAAACTGGAACCATACATTATCAATTATCCATCTTCTGGAATAAATGAATTTGACAGCATGAATGCAATCTGGCATGATGAGCATTTGTCAAAAAGTCAAAAGCTGGATCTTTCCTTTCAGTTGTTTGAAATACAGCCTACTTATGCCGTTTTGATGCATCTGAAGTGGTATTATAATGACCTGGAACTTGAAGAACGCGATATTTTCTGGAATAGATGTATCAATTGTTTATTAGGATCAGATCAACAGCAAAAATCCGGAATTGAGTATTTACTGGCAGTAGATCTTTTTGAAGATAATGAAACTGTAGCGGAATCATGGCAACGATTGATGGAACTAGATAACGAAAAAATAGTTGAAAGTATGCTACGATCATCTGTTGCAGTCCCATTTACATGGAAAGAAGAACTCTATTATCTTTTGATCAAAGATAAGAAATGGCACTACCTTCTCTTTACCAGTTTGCACGATAGTTTTTATGGAGCGTTTGGAGACATTGACATCCTAAAAGCAAGAACAATCCTTGAAAGGCTAAAAGTGGATACAACAACTAAGTATTATAAAAATCTTCAAAGAGATTTGTTCGCATATTCTTCTCATGCAGAGTATAAAAAAGATGCAAATAGCAAAATAGCTTCTCGAAAATTAATCAGGTAACTACATAGTATAACTTGTAATGAAAGGACGCTACGATTTCTCTCATTGTACACACATACTGAGTGACTCTACTGCTTCTATTGAACAGAAGCTTCAATGTCTTGACACTTACAAGGAAAAAGGATCCATTCATCATATAGGATTTTTATTTCCATTGTTGAAAAGCAAATCTTTAAAGGTGCCATTCCTATCGGTTCAACCCTCAGAGTTTCAAGTAAAAGTAGCCAACGTAATTAAGCATATACTTCAGAGACAAAAGATTACTGCTGGCTCTTATGAGTTTCTGAGATACCTATACATTTTACCTGCTGATATTAATAAATATAAATGCGGTTTTCCGACAGAAAGCTATCACGCCTTGCTGATGCTTGCAAGTATGAATTGTGATGGATATGTAAGAGAAGCTGCTGTTAGAGAATTAGTATTAACAAAGCAACCCGAGGCCATTCCCTATATTTTACTTCGGTTGGGAGATTGGGTGGGCCAAGTACGGAATGCTGCAAACAGTGCTATTCAGTCTTTTAAAGAAGAGCAATTTGCCTATCATCTTCTACATAATATGTCTCTGATTGAATGGCTTCTAAAGGTGGAAAAAGTAAAATATTCAGCCATTCATACAGAACTTATCCAGTTTCTTCTTTCACAAGAATATACTTTTGAATGGCACAAAAAAATTCAGCGAATACCTGACCACGCACGGGTGATTTATATAAACCATCTGTTACAATCAGGAAAACTCACTCCTGAAATTGCTCACCGGATTCTTACAGACAAAAGCCATTTGGTTCGATTGGCACTCTTAAAAAATATTCATTTGCTTGAAGAATCTCTACACAAAGATTTACTGAAAGCATTTTTATATGATACTTCCTCAGAGGTAAGATCCACAGCTTTAGAAAGAATTGGAACGTTTAAAAATGAATTAAGGCCTGACATATGGTCATTGATTGCTGATACATCTGCAACTGTACAGCAGTTTGCCCGATACGAGTTAAAAAATGCAGATGTATCCTTTCCCCAAATCTACAGACAGCAGATTCATAGACAACACCAGTTAACTGGTAGTCTGTTGGGTTTATCTGAGACGGGTACGAAGGAAGATATAGGTGTTTGTGAATTGTATCTGCAACATGAATCATCTAGTGTACAACTTGCCAGTTTGATTGCTATTTCAAAACTAGATGCACAGATAGCCAGAAAATATGCCTTACAATTCTTATCACATCCATCCGGTAAGCTTAGAAAACGAAGTATTGAAATATTAGCGGGGTATGTAAATAATGATATACTAACATATGCAAGAGAGTTGTTTCTATCTGGGAATGAAATATATCGAAAGACTATTCTTTTGTTGTTCTCAAAAGAAGGTGGATGGAGAGTTTTAGGTGACCTGCTCACAGGCCTGATGGATAAAGACATCATTGTTCAAAAACAGACTTGGGTGTATCTTGATAAGTGGGTAAGAAAAGCTAGTACATTATATGCAGTAGCTGATCCAGTAGATTTAGAAAGGGCCAGAGGTATATATCAGTCTTTTAATACTTCAAAACTAGAGGTGACTTCTCAGAGAGAACAAATCTGGGAAAGGCTACATTTTTACTTGTGGCGACAGATATGAGTTAGCATCATAACTGTAATTTTTGTCGTAAAATACCTCTTTAATATTGTTTAAACGAGTTGATTTTTGTATCTTTAAAAGATCTAACAACAAACAAAAATCAACATTTTTACATGCCTCGTTACCATACAAATTCAACAGCCATTCGTAAATTCAGATCAGAATATTATCGTCTGAGAGCCTATAAAGCACGTCTTAATGAGCAACTACATCATATGCTCAAACGCATTAAGCAGATTGAAGAAGACGAAAAACTTTCTCTTGCCAAACATATACTTCTGACAAAATTACTAGCTCACGCAGACCAACAAAAAGCTGAACTCGAGGCTCAAGCTGTCTCCAAGCAAAGAGATAAACAACTCAAAAAAGCAGAAAAAGAGTTGAAGGAGTTGCGTGTGCAATACAAACGCAATGACCTTCATCTGGTTGTATTGGATAGAAAGAAGGACAAAGACAACATGGCTAACTATATCCTCAAAGAAGCCAAACGTGACCAGGTAACAGTCCGTATCCAATCTGCTTATACTTCCTGGAAGAAACTCGAACAACTTCAGGCTGAAGAGCAACAATCTCAGGCTGTGTATGAAGCACAGGTTATAGAGTTGGTAAAAGCCTCTTTATCTGAGCCTCAAACTGTAGACAACCTTACTATACAAAGGCTCTCAGATACATTTGTGATTACCGCTTCCAACACTTTACATCTGGTATCTTATAATACCCTACAGGTACTTTCTGGCGATGCCAAAGTCTGGCTGTTCTGTCCGGGACAAATAGCAGCCGCTTAATCTTCCAATTTATACTAAATTCTACATTTTGTGTATTGCAGGCTTTGCAATGCTTGCTACTGCTTTACCCGTTTATCATCAGCTTTTCATATTTGAAAGATATTT
Source organism: Xanthocytophaga flava (assembly GCF_030068545.1). NCBI lineage: Bacteria > Pseudomonadati > Bacteroidota > Cytophagia > Cytophagales > Rhodocytophagaceae > Xanthocytophaga > Xanthocytophaga flava. Next base: position 145,725 of record NZ_JASJOR010000011.1, read on the forward strand.
TTGAGCTTTTGACCATTTGTGTGATACCTTTGCTTATGTAAGGTGTAGCCTGACTATATCCATCCTAATCCCTTAGTTTCACTTTGTCATGAAAATTCAACTTATCCGTAATGCTACACTTAAATTTTACTATGGCGGTAATACCTTTCTCATTGATCCCTACTTTGCATCAAAACATAGCCAGCGTTCTTTTGCCGGTAAATCCCCAAATCCAACAGTAGAGTTACCCGTTTCAGTAGAGGATATTTTGAGTGGGGTAGAAATGGTACTTGTCTCACACCTGCATCCGGATCATTTTGATGAAACTGCACAGCTCGCTTTACCCAAAGAATTACCTCTGTTTTGCCATCCTACACATTTGAATACCATTCTTGGTATGAACTTTACCCGCATTACGTCAGTAGAGGATCAGCTGTACTGGCGCAATCTGGAGATCATACGTACTCCCGGTGAACATGGAGTAGGAGAGATTGGCCAGCGGATGGGTGATGTGGCAGGCTTTATACTAAAGGCTGCTGGTGAGCCTACTATTTATTGGATGGGGGATACAATCTGGTACTCAAAGCTGGAAGAAGTTATTGAGACGCATAAGCCACATATTATCATTACCCATTCTGGTGGCAATCGTTTTTCGGATGATACACCTGCTATTGTAATGGATAAAGAACAGACTATAGACCTTTGTAAATTTGCTCCTGATAGTATCGTTATCGCTACCCATCTTGAGGCATTGGATCATGGTAGTGTAACTCGTGACGAACTACAAGTCTATGCTGAGAAACAGGGAGTACCTGCTTCTCAATTACGTATCCCTGCAGATGGAGAACTGCTGGAGTTTTAAAACTATAGGAAGAACCAAACAAAAGGAGGCAGCCTAATACAGGCTGCCTCCTTTTGTTTAATTTTGAGAAGAGTTATTTCAATCTCATTTTTACCAGAATAGGAAAATGATCAGATGGATACTTACCCCGATAGGTGTCCGTCAAAACTCCCCACTTGCTTACCTGAAAATCTTTGGTAGCAAATACATGGTCAATAATATCATTTCCTACCGGACCTTTTCCAAATGAGTTAAAGGAAGGATTGCCATTGGTATAAGGTTCTTTTACCTGGCTGAAAGTATCTTTTAATAAATCGGAGTTGGCCAGTGTCAGATACCATTCGCTTTGATGTCCGCCATTTAAGTCGCCAGTAAATAAGGTAGGTTCGTTACCTGCCATTTCTTTGATTTTTTTCAGAATCAGCTTGCCGCTTTCTACACGGGCAATTTTACCCTGATGGTCAAAATGGGCATTGAAGAAATAGAATTTCTTTTTGGTCAGTTTATCCTGAAGATATACCCATGAACAAAGACGCTTACAGCAGGTAGCATCCCATCCGAGGGTAGGCTTATCAGGTGTTTCAGACAACCAGAAATCTCCTTTTTTCAGTACGGTAAAACGATCTTTTTTGAAGAATATTGCAGAGTATTCACCCGCTTCCTTGCCATCATCGCGTCCTACACCATACCGTTCGTATTCAGGCAATGCTTTACTAATATCATCCAATTGATTTTTCAGACCTTCCTGTGTGCCAAAGATATCAAATTCATGAAACCGGATCAGCGAAGCTACGACAGGGGCTCTGTTTACCCATAGATTACCTGTATCTCTTGGGTTGTCAAAGCGAAGATTAAAGCTTCCCACAATCATATCCTGAGCCCAGCTATTTTCTGTTCCTGTCAGCATTAGGAGAAATAAAATGAATAAGGTAATATGTTTTCTTGAATTCATAAATTGTAACTTAAAATTAAACTTATATAGGTTGTGATCGGAAATTATACTATGAAGTTTGTTGTAAGGTAAATCTGTTTTAGATAAAACAGTAGCAAAACATATTGAAAAGATGGAGTAATTATCTGCAATAAGAAAAAATCCGTCCATCTGCAGAATCAGTGATGGACGGATTGATTAATGAGTTATTACCAGCCTGGATTCTGACCCAGAGCAGGATTCAGAAGCCGGTCATTTTCAGGAATAGGATACAGATAGTGTTTGGTTTCCCATTTGCGAGGCACATTCGCCAGCCAGGTAAGTTCGCCATAGGTGTCATGGGAGAGACGCTGTGGATTGGGGCCATTGCTGATTGTCTCTGCTACATTCACATACGTAACTCCTGCAATCTGTGTAGCGGGTTTCTCTTTGTAGAAACATACATCCAGAATACCATCTTCATTCAGATCCATAGGTTGATTCAACGCAGGTACATAGAAACCATTCCATGTTTGCTCCATCAGTTTACCAAGTTTCCAACGTACAAGGTCATAAAAGCGGAAACCTTCCAGAGCTAACTCAATACCTCTTTCTCTACGGATTTCCATTAAAACTGGGTCCATAATATCAGGGAAATAGTTTTGTTCCAGATACGGATCTATGGTAGTCGGTAATGAGTTTGCGTTTGCAAGGCCAGCTCTTGTTCTCAGGGCTCCAATAGTTGTTGTCCAGTCGGCAGTTGTGAAATCAATACCAAATGACTTCAGTTCGGCTTTGGCTTCTGCGTAGTTCAGCAACACTTCTGCCAGACGAATCACACAGATAGAGTTGATGTTGCGACTTCCTCCATCATAATACACATCATCCAGCGTCCACTTGATCGGTTGATACCCTGTATAGGTATAGGAGAAAACAGGAGGCGCAGGTTCAGTAGAACCACCATTTACTCGTTTGTAATCGCCCATACGGATGGTTTGTTGCAGGCGCTTGTCTCTGTTCTTTACCTCTTCCATAAACGTCATGGTTTCATACCCTGGTTTGGAGGTAAAGGGTGTACCATCACTAGACAGATACGTATTGACAAACGTACGGATAAAGCTTACACGAGATCCATAGGTTGCACTGGTCCACCACCAGTTGGCATCATTGAATACACTCAGGTTAGCATCCATTACAACAGAAAGCAACACTTCTGATGTGACAGGCGTAGTACTTGTAAACAGCTGACGGTACGATTTATCTGTGCCAAGACCATTGTAAAGCGAGTAACCTCCCGTGTTTATTACTTTCTCTGCTGCATTTACTGCTTCTGTCAGCCATTTTTCAGAGGTAGATGCCAGATTCAATTCATCATGGTATTTGCGATAGGTTCCTTCAAACAAACACACGCGGGATTTAAATGCATAGGCAACATTTTTGGAGATCAGACTACGTGAGTTGTCATTGGCGGCTGTGATATTGGCTGCTGCATAGTCAAGATCAGCCAGTACTGAATCCATTACCAATGTACGGGAATCACGACCTTTGAACAAGTCAGGATCATTTACCTGAAAGGTTTTGTTGATCCAGGGTACATCTCCAAAACGTTTTACTTTGTCAAAATAGAACCAGGCTCTGAAGAAACGTGCAATACCAATGTAGTTGCGTCTGGCTGTTTCAGAAACACGTGGGTCTGTACAGTTTTCAATGAAATAATTTACATTTCGCAATTGTTCCCAATTCCATCCGGAACTTTGTCTGGGACCAAAAGCACCTTCACGCAAAAAGTCAGGTACTTGAGTACGGGCTGCATAATCAGACATTTCATCACTCCGATGAATGTCGCCTGCCGTAGGAAGTATATCATAAAATGAATTAGTATAGAGCATGAGACCCGTCTCATTTCCAAAAATAGCGTCTCTGGTGGCTGTGGATTCGGGTACCTGATCCAGTTTTTCGCAAGCGGAAAAAAGGATGGTTAGGCCAAGAAGTATTATTATATATTTTTTCATGAATACAAAGGATTGATAAACTTGAATAAGGATAAATCTATAACCGAGGCTATTCACCTATTCCTTAGAAGGTAACAGAGAGTCCCATTGACATGCTTTTCAGAATAGGATAGTTGTTTCCATTTCCTGTTTTTCCATCAGTCAATACACGGTCAGAGCCATTGATACTTTCTACATCGATATCTCGGGTGAGCTTATACAAGGGAGACCATGTCCAGATATTTTCAGCAGACAGATAAATCCGTGCATTGCTCATGTGTGCTCTTTTGATGAGTTCCTGAGGGAAGTTATAGCCGATCTGAAGGTTTTTAAGGCGTACATAGGCTACATTTTGCAGGTATTTGGTTTGAGTTTGTGTCAACTCGCCAGACCCATTCTGAGCTACATATCCTCTTAATCTTGGGAAGTATGTATTAGGATTTTCTTCTGACCAGATCTGATCCAGCTGGTATTTAGGTATTCTGTTATAGGGTCTGTTGTAAGGACCCCAGAAGAGAGCTGCTTCCGTACCTGGATACCAATCCTGTTTGGCTACACCCTGGAAGAAGGCCGAAAAGAAAAATCCATTCCAGTCAGCACCCAGATTTACACCATATGTATAACGTGGAGTCGCATTACCAATTACTTTGCGGTCACCCGGATTGTCAACTGTATTGTCACCGTTGTTGATTACATTATCCTCATTCAGGTTCTTAAACTTGATATCGCCTGGAAGTGTCTTGCCACTGGTTGATGCCTTATACAATGTTTGTGCTGCTGAGTTTTTGATGTCTTCATCTGATTTGAAGAATCCATCTGTTACAAATCCCCAGATCTCACCTACTGTCTGACCTGCATAGTAATCTGTCAGCCTTTTCTTAGGGTTATTGTATTTGGTGACTTTACTGGTATAATCAGCAATTACAAACCGGATATTGTAGTTAAAAGGCTTGTTACGGACTTTGAATTGATCGTTCCAGGCAATAGATGCTTCCCATCCTGTTGTTCTCATATCTGCATAGTTTCCTTTAGGTACATCGATATCTACAATGGGTGTATTGGTTCCAAACACAGCAGGGAGTGTCATACCCACAGTAAACATATTAGTTGTCTTTCGAATATAAGCGTCTGCTGTCACATTCAGATGGTTAGATAGTAACCCCAGATTGATCCCCAGGTTTTGTGTGTTAGCTGTTTCCCATGTTAGTCCATCCGGTAAAATTGTTGGTTGACTGGTTTGCTGAGGTTTTACTCCATTTAAGACACGTTGGGATTGTTTGATGTTAAATTTTTCCTGAAATGAATACGAATCTATAGCTCCATTTCCCAATGAACCATAGGAAGCCCGAATTTTCAGATCTGAAATAATTCTTTCAGGAACTGTCCAGAACGCTTCTTTACTCACCCGCCATCCTGCTGATACAGAAGGGAAGAAGGCATACCGCTGACTGGAAGGGAACTTGGATGAACCATCATAGCGGCCATTAAACTCTACCAGGTATTTGTCTTTGAACCCATAGTTTAACCGATAGAAACCTCCCATAACAGCCCACTGATCATACCCTCCTGAGGTAGTGATTGATTGACCCAGAGCGAGGTTAAGGTCTGTTGCATCCGGAGATACTAGTCCATTGCGTACTATTTCGAGCCGTTTATAGGTGGATTGTTCGTAATTAAATCCGACCAGGGCTTTTACATAGTGGTTACCAAAGAAGTTCTCGTACTCACTGTAAATATTGGTAGCCATGTACTTGGTATTGCGTTGCAGTACCTGCAAGTCATTGGTGTTAGTTCCTACATACTCAATTACTCCCGGTTTGCGGCTGTAGGGAACCTGTACGCGTCTGCGATTCTCATCATTGTCGGTATTCTGGAAGGTAAAATCACCCTTGATGCGTAACTTGTTCTCAAAGAAGTGACTGCTTAAGCTTGTCGTATTCCGGATTACAGTGCGGTTCATGTCGATACCGTTTTTACCATATACAAAATCTCCCACTGTATAAGCCGCAGAATAGGTGAGGGTACCATCCGGGTTAAACATAGGAGCCATGTTATGACCTTCGTCTGAAATGTTCCGCCAGATGCTGCCACCTTCCCCAACGTTTAGCGGGTTGTGATACTTGATAGACGAATAGTCAACATTGTTTGTCGCATCCAGCCAGGATGTTAGCTGTAAAGATCCTTTGGCGCGGAGATTATACATTTTGTAATCATCCGAGTTGTAACGGAACAATCCATCTTGTGTATAAGCTCTTCCGGATACGTAGAAGTCACTTTTGTCATTGCCACCAGAGAACGAAATGTTATGTTCGGTAGACGTTGTATGCTTTTTGTAAAGTTCCTTGTACCAGTCTGTATTCGCATAGTAGACGTATTCTCCATTTGAGTTTACCTCTACCTGAGGAAGACTGGGATCTTTGGAATGTCTCTCTAACTCCGCCAGATAATCCTGTGAAAATTTTACTGTTTTGTTGATGTTCTGGGGGGTCTGAGAGTAATCATTCCAGGCTGACCACGCTTCATTAAACAGCTTGGCAAACTGATAACCGTCTGTAACCAGATCAGGCACTGTAGTAGGAGATCTGAATGCATGATTGACAGAGTAGGTGATATTGGTACGTTCTTTATTGGCTTTTTTAGTAGTGAATAAGACTACACCAAATGCACCACGAGCTCCATAAATAGCACAAGAGGCTGCGTCTTTCAGTACAGTAACACTGGCAATGTCGTTGGGGTTAAGCCGGCTCGGATCACCTTCTACACCATCTACCAGTACTAAAGCATTACCACCCTGACCGATGGAAGTGGTACCACGTATGTTGAAAGGCGGTGATTGAATTGGTTTGCCATCTTGTGGAATAATGTTCAGGTTCGGAATAACTCCCTGTAGTCCTTGTGTAACGTTAGACACAGAACGATTTTCCAGGGCTTTACCATCTACCTGTTCCACAGACCCTGTCAGGTCGCGTTTCTTGATAGAACTATAACCCACTACCACCACATTTTCCAGTGATTGTATGTTAGGTACCATCGTTACATTGATCACAGTTTTGCTGGCCACAGGAACTTCTTCTGTGTTATAGCCTATGAAAGAGAATACCAGAATACCATTCTCATCGGAAACAGTGACACTGTAATTTCCTTGAGCATCACTGATGCTACCTGTAGTAGTTCCTTTGACACTAACACTGACACCTGGCAAGGGCTGACCTTTTTCATCAGTTACTTTTCCTGTAACAGTGCCTTGAGGCTTATTGGCAGATGTGCCTGTACTTTTTGGTTTTTCTTTGATAAAAATATACGAGTCCGAAGATTCGTAGATAACATAATAAGGCTTAAGCAAATCATCCAGAATGTTCCGTAGTTTCCGGTTCTCGTAGTTTACCGATACCTTTTTATCAGCTGGTAACAAACTGGGAGAATAAATAAACTCACAATTTGCTTTTTCGCTGAGTATGGTCAGGCTTTGGCGAAGTGTTACATTTTTTAAAGAGATTGAAATGGTATTATCCAATATGTTCTGACTGGTAGCTTTGGCATAGGAGGCAGTGGTAGTGAACTGCAACAGCACGGCAAACAGAGCTGCATATCTCATAAAATATATGGAATATACGAACCCTCGTTTTTGGGATTTTTTCATATTTTTGGGTTTGTTTTCAGGTTAAACTGAACACGAAAGGTCTCTTGGTTATTTCTTTGATGTGTGATAAGGAATACATAAAAACCGGGGATTATCAGACCGGAGATGCTCGCAACATCTTCGGTTTTTATCCAGCGTTACGGGTAGACGTAGAGTTTGACTGTTACATAGGCAATAGAATGGATTGTTTGTTTGACAGTGGTTTAATGTATAGGCATTATTGACAGGTGTTTCCTTTGATGATAATCTGATTTCCAACTTTCTTGTATCGGGCTCCCAGATACAGACATATCTTCTCCACGATTCGCGGTAACGGCTCGTTTTTAAACCGGGCATTTAGTTTACACTGACTCAGTTCCTTATTCTCCAGCTGTATCGTTACATTGTATTTCCGGTTTAGGATCTGAATAATTTCCGGTAGAGTTTTGTCTTCAAACACCAGATTACCCTCCATCCAGGCTGTATAATCTTCCAGTTGTGGTACCTGGGTCTGAGTTAGTAGATGTTCTTTTATAGAATAGCTGGCTTTCTGATTAGGTGTTAGGAATACAGTTTGCATACTATCTCCAACCTGTACTTTTCCGGTACGTACCGCAACCTCAATCTGCGAATCATCCTTGTAGGCCTTTACATTGAAACTGGTACCCAGAACCCGTGTATTGATCTTTCCTGAAGTGATCACAAAAGGCTTTTTAGGGTCTTTGGTTACTTCAAAAAAGGCTTCCCCCTCCAGATACACCTGCCGAATATTTCCTGAAAAGGACTTGGGTACTCTGATTCGGGTATCTGCATTCATATATACCAGTGACTTATCTGATAACTGAATCACCTTCTGACGGCCCGGAGGATTGTATATCTCCATATAGGCAACAGAAGTTTTCAGAAAATGACCTTTGCCGATCCATATCCCTACTCCGGCAGCCAGGGCTACCAGTAAAATAACAGAGGCAACTCGCCATATGGGAAATTGTCTGACAGGTAACGCAATAATATTCTCTTCTTCTTTAATGGCTGTATCAATTCGCTCCTTAAGGCTGGTTTTGATTCGTATTTCTTCGGTTGTTGATAGATCTTCAGAATGTGTATGCAGCGAATCAAGCCAATATTCTACCCATTCTTTTTCATCGTCTGTGCATTGGCCAAGTTTGTATTTCGTAATCAGGTTTTTTATTTCTTCAGGAGTCACTGTGATGGTATTGTGATGTCAGAGAATAGTGCGTTTACCATGAGGTGACGGGCGAGAATCCAAATGGTACTATGCGAAGTGAAGATTTTTTTGAAAAAAATTAAAATAGGTAAAATGAAACAAATATAGACCTGTATTTGAGGGCTATAGGAGTAGGAGTAAGGAGTAATAGTATATTGTCAGGTTATCTGATACTTAGGAAATCCAGATACAGAATAGAAGAATAGATACAATATAATCACTCAGACTTAAGCGAAGTCTTCTTAAGGCACCTGTAAGTTGATTTTTTACAGTCTGCTGAGATAAGTCCAGTTGTTCCGAGATTTCGGCAATGGATTGATCCTGGCGTCGGCTCAGTTCAAATATCTCCTTCATACGGGAGGGCATGCTGGCCAGAGATGTATCCAGCAAAGAATAGATCTCACTTTCAGCTATTTTTTCGGCAGTTGATTCCCGAAAAGGGAGAGTGGCGGTTTTCAGTGACGCCAGATAATCTTCCCGTGTATAGGTAGCAGCTATATGATCCAGTATTTTATTTTTCAGACTTTTGAACAGATAACCGGAAAGAGAAGTAGTAATAAGCAACGTATCTCTTTTGGTCCAAAGCTTTACAAAGATATCCTGTGTGATATCCAGTGCTTCATCCTCAGAGCGTAGTTTGTTGCGGGCAAACAAGTATAGGTTTTTCCAATAGCGGTCGTATATCTCGTTAAACGCTTTTTCGTTTCCGGCTCGTAATTCCCGCAGGAGTTCTTCTTCGTCAGCAGAAAGATAAGACATAGCTTGTGTAAAAATTCTTTCTGCAAAAATAGATTTCTGAAAAGACAAGCTTATTAAGCCAGTGTTAAATGAAAAAAAAGCTTAGGAAATATATTGTACTATACAGAGAAGTGTGAGGGTTTATCAAATTAGCAAAGATGGCTTATATCTGACAAAATTTTCAGAACCCAAAAGTTTGTACTTTAGCTCTTCTGTGAAGTCCTATTATGTAAGAGAGGATGGAAAACGAATAAGTTTATCTTTTCGTGATGTAATTCCGTCTAACACACATAAAGACTCATGTGATTTTATATTGAATAAAAGGTATACGGTTGGTTTTGGTAGTAGAAGTCATACAGAATATACTTATATCAGCTTTATTGTTGCAAATCAAGCGAATGCAGATTCTTTATATAGCTTAAGTGAAATGCAGCATATCCCAGACTTAATGCAGACAATAACCATGAGGGGAAATAAAATTACATTTGGTACCCTAAAAAAGGCCTTTTTTGCTGGATTCTTATTTATAGTGCTCAGCTATTTTCTAACCATGCTTTACCAACTCCTATATTTTAAAGCAATCCGAAATGATGGGAAAGAATGGATTTTAGTACCTATTGCAACTACCTATACGTATTGTGTTATATCTATAGTAACATGCTTATCTGTGTTTGTTATATGGACACTAAGCAATCCGGATAGATGCAGAGCCATAGTATTACTTAGTCAACCCATACTGTTGTTATGTCTCGTAATAGGTGGTTTTTATATCGGACAGAATAGCACACATTTCGAACAGAATAGTCCAGAATGTATAATTTTGGTGACTGTTCTTTTGGCTCAAACATCCGCATCCGCTTTTTTGTATTATCTGTTTGAAGGTTGAGCCATTCCGGTTTACCCATAGATAAATTACTTGGTTTAAATTTCTCTTCTCAGACAATGTCTTTTTTTCACTTGCTAAAAAATACCAGCTTTTTCAGAATTATTGTTTTACTACATTCTGTGATATCGTTGATGTATTGGTTTGCAGATGAGGTATCTAAGTATGGAAAGTTTATAGAAGCGCTTGGTTTTTATTCTTTGATATTAACAGTTTATGTTACCTGTATATATGTAAATCCAGATTCAATCTCAACGAGAATATCTTTTCTGGTAGTAGCAAATACTGTGGGAGTTTGTATGTTATTTCTTTTTTACGATTTCCTGTCCGGATTTAATCCTCTCATAACTTTCATAATAGATGCTCCGTTTGTTCTTTTATTTGTAGCCTATATTTTGTTGACTTTTTGGGAGATTGCAAAGTGTACTTCCAGATCGTTTTTGTTCATACTTCTTATTTTTTCGTTTTTACCTTTTACTGTTTGGTTTGTGCTTAAACTCAGAGAAGAGGCTGATAATGTTAAGGATAAAAGTTTATGAAAATATCTATACTACTATTTGCACTGCTATTTTTGAGCTTGGTGTACTCCTGTGCATCTCATAAAAGTGATATGTCCTCGCATACCTCTCAATCCAATGTTGCATTGAATCAAAATTCTGATTCACTTATAGTAGCTAAATATAGACTAGCACTAATAAGAGGATATATGGAAGATGATTCTCTGGTAACAGAATCTGAGATGGATAGTATTTTACAGGAAATGAGAATCAGTCTATCCAGTGGAGAAGTATTTTATGCTCCTGACAGTACTTTTAAAATCTATGTTATAGAAGGCGAATCATGTGGAGGTTATTGCAATCCTTTATGGAGTTCATACATTCATTATAATCTAAAAAGTAAGCAGGTTATAAAAGAAGCTGATTTCACTAGTATTACGTCAATACATAAACTTCCTGATGAGAAATATGTAATAATGGAACATAGTTACGGACGACCTGCATCTGTAATGAGTGTTGTATGCAATCATGCAAGAGTTATCTCTTTTCAAAATGACTCCATTTTAACACACTCAATAGGTAATAATTCAGAAGGTAAATTTGAGTTTTGCCAGCAAAATACAGTTCAACTTGAAGAGGAGCCTTATATCCGGTATGATCTGAAAAGCAAACGTTTAACCTATCTCTATGGCAATAATTATGGTTATAGCCATGACCTTGATATAGACACAATTAGACAAGGCCAATTCCAATATGTTAATGGAAAGTTTATCCTAGAAAAGGAAACAATCACCGTTAATGACAGAAGTCAAACAGAGGATAAATGAAAACGTGAGCATACCATTAACTAATACGATAACTGTGGGTTTTGCGACTGGGGTAGTCCTAAAATCGGGATACATAGCATATGAATGATTTTTGAAAACAGGTGAACGAAAATATAGCGTGATCAGAGAAATACTTATCGGTTTCAAAAGAAAGATGCTTACTTTGTGCTTTTACTAATTGTCTGCATTATGCAGACTAGAGCATCAAAATTCATCACATGATTGGAATCGACAACTTCCTGGTTTTTAGTATCACAGCCCTCATTTTTATAATGACCCCCGGCATTGATACCATTTTCATATTAAACAAATCAATCAGTCAGGGCAAACGGGCCGGCATATTTTCTACAATCGGCACTAACAGTGGCGTACTCTTGCATACACTTTTTGCTGCCTTAGGTTTATCCCTTATTGTGGCGCAATCTGCTCTTGCTTTTTCTCTGGTTAAGTATGCAGGTGCTCTTTATTTACTATTTCTTGGTATATCGGCACTTCGATCCAGAGATAAGAAAATGGATTTTGATAAGAAAGAGCCTGTCAAGGAAAGCGACTGGAAAAACTTTCGTACTGGGTTTATGACCAATATTCTGAATCCAAAAGTTGCCTTGTTTTTTCTCTCTTTCTTTCCACAGTTTATAAAGAAAGAGTACATTGAGTCACCTGTTCCTTTTATTATCCTGGGATGTACCTGTGCCTTGCTGGGTATGATATGGTTTCTGACTCTCACATTTTTTTCTGCTTTATTCTCTCAAAGACTGAAAAATAACCCTGGATTTAATCAATACCTGAACAAAGCATCCGGGATGGTGTATGTAGGTATGGGAATAAAAGTTGCCATAACAGAAAAATAGAGTTTTAGTACCAGCAGATATAGGCTACACTCTGTAAGTCAGATCTGCTGGTCGAGCGTTTGCGCCAGATAGTTAGACCGGCTAGTTTCAGAGAAAAATGTAAGTGATTGTTACCAGGATATATCCATGAAAGCAGATACTCTACCTCCTTCAAACACTAGTTTTTCAGATTCTAAAAGCCATTATGAAATATTGGATGCGTTGCGTGGTGTAGCTGCCATTACGGTGGTTGTATTTCATATCCTTGAAGCCTTCTCATTCGGAGATCATCAGAAGCAAATCATTAATCATGGATATCTGGCCGTTGATTTTTTCTTTCTCCTATCAGGCTTTGTGATCTCACATGCCTACGACGACCGATGGAATACAATGACCTGGCAAGATTTCTTTAAGCGACGCTTGGTCCGGCTTCATCCAATGATCATTATGGGGATGATCATTGGAGCAATCGGATTTCTATCCTATACTTTTCCGGAAGTATATCCGCTGAGCCGTGATGTTTCTTTTGGGAGGGTTATGTTGGTTATGCTGATCGGGTTTACCTTATTGCCATTACCTCTTTCAATGGATATAAGAGGTTGGATAGAGATGCACCCTCTCAACGGACCTGCCTGGTCTCTCTTCTTTGAATATCTCGCCAATATTTTGTATGCTTTCCTGCTGAGAAAACTCTCCAATACAGTTTTGGCTGTGCTGGTAGCTCTGGCTGGGTTTGCTTTGGTGCATTGGGCGGTTACAGGGCCCAGTGGAGATCTCATTGGAGGCTGGTCACTAGATCCGCTACAATTTCGAATTGGCCTCACTCGTCTGCTTTTTCCATTTCTGGCAGGCATCCTGTTAGCCAGAGCTTCTAAGCCCGGATACATCAAAAATGCATTTGTATGGTGTAGCCTCTTGCTTATTGTTGTACTCGCTTTTCCTCGTGTGGGTGGAGATCGGCTGTGGCTAAACGGTATCTATGACTCACTCGCTGTAATTGTTGTATTTCCTGTGATAATCTATATGGGTGCCAGTGGTACTATTGAAGGAAAAGGTTTGTTACGTATCGGTAGATTTCTGGGGGATATTTCTTATCCGATCTATATCATTCACTATCCGCTGATCTATATCTTCACAGGCTGGGTTATTGAAGATAAAATACCTCTGGCAGAAGCCTGGCCTATTGGATTGCTTGTGTTAGTCGCTTCTTTGTTTATTGCTTATGGTAGTTTAAAATGGTATGATATACCTGTGCGAAAATGGCTGACAGAACGATTTATGAAGAAAAATAAGAAGGCCACAACGAATGCTTCCGGATTGCCTACAACCTCAAATCAAAATGGCTAAGTAGATACTGAATTTGTTAGTACGTAGAATATTTCTCATGTAGATACATTAATACCAGAATATATTTACTTTGAAAAAATATTGCTTTTCCATTTTATTTTATCACCATTGCAATCATATTGTTTGTAGAAATTTTAATGAATGTATGAAAAAAACACTGACTAAACTCCTGGCATATCTAGGTATTGCCACCATTGTACTCACTTCTTGTTCAGAGGAAAAAGTAGGCAATAACCAATTAACTGGAAAGGAAAAAGAAGAAGGGTGGGTTGTGTTGTTTGATGGAAAGACTACTGATGGATGGCACTTATATAACAAAGGAAAGGTTCCTTCTGCCTGGATTGTACAGGGTGACGAGTTGTATTGTAAGCCTGATACCTTTGATATAGCACATGGAGATCTGATTTCAGATAAAGAATTCAAAAACTTTGATCTGAAGTTTGAGTGGAAAATATCAGAGGCTGGTAATAGTGGTGTATTTTTTAATGTGATTGAAAAAGATAGTCTGCCTACTGCTTGGTCTTCCGGTCCTGAATATCAATTGCTGGAGAATACCCATCCTGATTATGCCATGAATCCTGTGAAGAGAGCCGGTTGTTTATATGGTTTTGCCCCACAAAAGAATGCTGTAATCCCTTTGCCTGCCGGACAATGGAATCGATCAGAAATCAAACAGGTTGATGGCAAAGTAGAATTTTACCTGAATGATACACTAACAGCTCAGCAGGATCTGAATTCAGCAGAATGGAAAGCCATGATAGCTAATAGTAACTTTAAATTTTTTCCTGAGTTTGGAAAGTCGACCAAAGGACATATTGCCTTACAGGATTGGTCCAAAGGTATTGCCTTTCGGAATATTAAAATTAAGGAGTTATAAGTATCTCGGCAGATTGCTGATCGTATACTTAACCCCTGCTGTCTATATTTTAAAAACGGTAGGGATTGAGGTAGAAAGTCTGGTTTTTACTTCAACATGTGTTTACCAATAACATAGCAGAAGTAATGATACCTGTTTTATTATGCCGCAACACGGGGCAAAGAAATCGTAAATACACTGCCTTTGCCTACTTCACTATCGACAGAGATGGTTCCTTTGTGTTGCTGAACATATTGTTGTGTTAACAAAAGTCCCAATCCGCTACCTTTTTCTCCCTGTGTACCTAATGTGGTATGTTTCGAATCCAGATGGAATAGTTTATTCATGACATCTGGAGTCATACCAATACCCGTATCTGCAATGGCAAAAGAGATATTGTGCTCTTTCTGAATAGTATAGATACGAATGGTTCCTCCGGGAAGCGTAAATTTCATAGCATTGGATACCAGATTTCGTACAATAAGCTGGATCATGGCTTCATCTGCATATAAACTTACACTTGAATCTGTGTCATTCTTAAGTATAATCTGTTTCTGATCTGCCAGAGGGGTAGACCATTCCAGTACCTGTTGGGTTATCTGATACAAATTTACTTTCTGAGGTTCAAAACGAGTGTGTTGCATAGCGGCTCGTGACCATTCCAGCAGGTTATCCAGCAAATGAGCTGTTTGATCAACCGTATGTTTGGAAGCTTTTAAAAATGTCTGTTGCTCTTTTTCACTGAGTGGTCTATCTTCATTCGTCATCATATCGATAAGCATACGCACAGAATGTACGGGTCCTCGCAGATCATGCGCTATAATGGAAAAGAAACGATTTTTTTGTTCATTGAGCTCTTTTAGATGACGATTGAGCTTTTGATGGTTTTTGATGTATTTAAAGACAATAATCCCAATCTGAATACTAACCCAAATACTAGCCAGGGCCGATAAAATAATAATAATCTGAGAGCGATCAATGCTATTTTTAGCCCGATTGTGTCTGATCGTTAACAATGCTTGTTCATTTTTTTGAATTCTCTCCTGTGTTTGATAGATACCCTGCATGATTAATCGTGCTTTTTCCAGATGGGCAATTCTGGCCTGGGCATTGGGATATTGAAATTTCCCAGCTACATAAGCCATGGAGGTATCAAACACTCCCAGACGTTGTTGAATAAGGTTATCAAGTAACCGTGTATCTGCTTGTCTGGTAGGATTATCGGCTGTAAGTTTTAGGAGTTTATCTGTTTCAGAATGAATGGTTGAGACCAATTGAGGAAAATTCCTTACAAATTCTTTATTATGAGTGAGGGCATATCCTCTGACATTTCCTTCGCATTGATTGATGTGTTGCACTAGCCGATCAGTGACATTAATAACCTGATAGGTATGCTCTACCCATGTGAGATCGTAGTAGAGATTTTTGCTATGTCGGTAAGAATAGATAATAAATGCTGTCAGGAGCAACGTAGAGCAGGCTAAAGAGATTGTTAGCCAGTAAAATAGGGTGGAACGTTGGCCCAAAAAGCGAACGAAATAATTAAAACTTTGCACAGCCGGAAGACATAACAAATAGAAAATTGATTTTCAGGTCAAACAAAAATAAAAATTTGGCACTCTCTCAATCGTGTAATAAGAGTTTGATTCTTACATTGCTGATTCTAAGCTTATTTCATAACATTAGAACAAGAGTCATCCCGAATGTTGGATGTGAGTTTGTTTTACAAAACCAGCGTCTATTCTTTTAAAAAGTGTATAGACGCTGGTTAATTTTTGACAAATCACGCTTCCTTTATTTTCTCAGATCCCTATCCTTATTCAACTTGCAGCATGGTACTTTTTTGCTTGTCCAAAAAAGTACCCCAAAAAGGACACTTTTCTCCGATCCTCCTGCCCACTGGCCAAGGGCCAACCTCGCGGAGAAAAGATTGCCAGCGCACCTACACTGCCACTCACGATTGAAGTCAATGCAACTCTCTTTGTAGCTTATTTATTTTACTATGTATTCCGCTTCAAAGTCAAATCCTTTTCCTCAAAATTCGGGAGCACTCATATTTTCATAAGGTTATAAAAAAGGAGCTATATAACTAGCTCCCTCTTAATCCTAAGTAAAATACATTCTTTTATCGAATGTAGTCAGCAAGCGCTTCATTCCAGCGTTGGGTTTTTTCCTGGTAATCATATTCGCTTCGCTTGGCTCTTGCTTCGGGTAATAGACCTTGGGTTACCAGAAAACTATATTTGGCCGGATTGCTACCATAAATCAGGGAAACAATATTATAGTAGCGTTGAATATCCAGTGGATGCTCATCTGAATATTGAATTACATTAGTTCCAGGTTGTTGATTCTGATTCTGATAGTACATGGAGAAAAAAGTAATAGCTGCTATCAGTGCTTTGTCTCCCTGGCCTGTTTGTAGTAGTTGGAGAGTAGCAAACTCATCTGCTGCTTGTTCTTCATTCCCCAAAGCTGGTAGGCTAAGCAGATCAATGAACGCATGTCCGGTTTCGTGTAATGCAATAAACGTACTGATATTTTCAACTGCTTCGATCAGATCTTCATCACTTAGTGGCGTCATGTTGTAAAGTGCATTGGCAAAATAGGCAATTACCCAGTAGTCCATCGTAATGTTCTTCTCCTGTGGATTGTAATAGGCATTATACACTTTGAGATCTTTAAAAACGACAGGTAAGTTCTGTGGCATACGAATGCGTGAGCTCAGCGCATCTGATAATACTTCAAGATCTTTTCCTTCTTTCACAATCTGGAAAATGGCATCGCCCGTTGTGGTTTGCGCTGCTTCATAGCTGACAACGATTTTATGTCGGGCATCTACTGTATCTTTTTCAAGTAGTGCACAGGATTGCAGGCTGAAGATCAGCAGTGTGATCCATACAGCATGTTGTAGTTGTTTGTATGACATAAAGGATAAGTAAAAATATACATAGCATAGAAAGGGAGGGCAATAG
Organism: Xanthocytophaga flava; assembly: GCF_030068545.1. NCBI lineage: Bacteria > Pseudomonadati > Bacteroidota > Cytophagia > Cytophagales > Rhodocytophagaceae > Xanthocytophaga > Xanthocytophaga flava. The sequence goes on from NZ_JASJOR010000011.1 coordinate 163,243, forward strand.
CCTGTTTTGAAACAGGCTATTGAGGCATCGAAAATTCAGTTCCCATAAGGGATTTGTAAAAAGCCAGACCTTGTTGTTTCATTTGTTCCTGTGTTTTGGCATCCTTATCCTGTCTGGCTTGTTCATATAGCATATAGTTAACCAGTTGTGGGCCAACAAATGCCTCATAGATCAATTGACGTTGTTGATTAGATGTCTTCTGAAATTGTGCGTTTTTTGCCAGGCTCTGATTGATGACAGCTGCCATATCCAGTATCTGCTGATCTTCCAGATGTTTTCCGGAAGAAAGTGCATAAGTAGTTTCCATGAAAAAAGCTACTGCAAGTCCCAGATTAGCTGGGTTTTGTTTTTTCTCACGAGCTACCTTTTCGTATTGTGTTAATCCCGCTTCCAGCAACTGGCTGTATACCTGTAGTCCCTTTTTTTGTTCTTCACTGGTACCTGCTTTAGCCTTGACCATTTCAATAAACAAACGCTTGCCAGTTGGTTGAAACAGCACGGGTTTTACATTGGCTAAGTCAGTTTGTTTCTTTTGTGATTTGGTGTCAGTTTCACTATAGGCCTTCTGCATTTGCTGCATGTTTATGGTATTTGTCTGGATAAACATAGACATATTGGTATAGTCACGTATATCACTAGCCCATTCAGACGAACCGAAATATTGAGCCTGACACAACCCAGTTGTGATCAGGCATAAGCATAGAGCAATGATTTTGTGTTTCATAGCAATAGTTGAAAGAGGTTGGGAATGTAAAAGTGGTAGGAGAGTGATACTATTATTTATCGAGGACATATACCCGATCACCCACTCCGAAAACAGTTTTGGAATCCGGATAAAAGTAAAAGAACTTTATTTCTTTTGTTCCATTATGGAAGGTATACTCAATGCTATAGCCATTGAGTTTATAGGTTCCGGCTTTAGCTTGATTGCTATAGGCAGTTACACCGGTATTGCCACCACCACTAGTGGACTCATAGGTGAATCTGGAACCATCAAAAGATAGGTTCTTCGCATTTACAATCATAATATCACCACCCAATGCCGTATTGCCACCTCCACTGATTGAATTATATGATCCTGTGATCATTTCGTTCTTTCCTGCCGGTAGTGCTTTGTGCCAGGATTTGTCATCCCATGTCTCTGAATCCCCTTTATTCCAGGCAATGGTAATGGTACTGCCAGATTTTTTCCAGGTGCCCCATTCTTTGGGTTCCTGTTGTTTGGATTGTGCTACATCCAGTTTTTCAGGACTGGTAGCCATGTTTTTGTATACGCTGCCATCTGTAAAGAACAGATAGGGATTATAGACAGGATAGATGCCTCCACCAACACCTGCCTCATATTCAAGATGTATATAAATACCATCTACATTACTTATACCTGCAATGGTTTCTGATGCGTTGACCTCACTGTCTCTTCGACAGCCTGCAGAACTAACTAGTATACCAATACATAGCATACTGAATAGAAAAATGATTTTCGTTTTCATAGATATGTTGTTTGGGTTTGTAAATAATACAGAGTGTAATCCTTATCTCTGCCTGTTGGTCAGAGATAAGGATATGTCCTAGATCAGGATTCAGCTATGCCAAGGATCAGACATACCAATCCGGCAATCATAAACAACAATCCTACAATGGCTATGATAAACAGGAAGAGAAAACCTGCCCCCAACAGAATAAGACCAATGAGTGTTAGTTTATTCAAAGCCTGAGCAGCAAGTGAAGATTGATCTTCTGTAGCCTCCAGAAACTGATCTGGGTTTTCGATACCTGATTTTTGTAACCTCTTCTCCATCTTCCGCATGGCAATTTTTGCTGCGGTTTTCTGGAGCTTTGTGGGTTCTTTTACCTGACCATTTTCTGCAGCTTCTGCTTGTTTGGCCAGTGCCTGGTTTAGTTTTTCAAGCTTACGGGCTTGCTTTTTGGTTGAATTCTCCGGAATTGCTATTTGTGGAACAGTTTTGTTTTTCTTTGGAGATGCTGTTAGTGTTTTTTCTGTAGAAGCAGTTTCTGGTAATGTTGATTCCAATGTCATTTGGGCTCCCTGTGCTGGTTGTAAAGAGTCTGCAGCTATATTTTGAGCTATACAAAGATTTGTCAGGAAAGCAGATCCCAGAATCAAAATGCCTTTCAACGTTTTGTGCGATTTTTTCATGTGTTTTGGCTGATTGTGTTTGTATTATGATTATAAATGGCAGAGATGTTTTTTACTACTCTCTGAGGCTTGTGTACTACAGTCATTTACTCCTGAATACCAATGCCGTTTGTTGATTACAAATTTCCTTGATTGTCACATGCAAAACCATCGCTGAAAACCTGTGTTTTTCTCTACTGGTTTTCCAGTATTTTGTATAAAATCGATACAAGATTGGTTTGATTGCTGTAACTTGAACCCATGAAATCAGGAGTATATATCGTTTTGGCTATCTGTTGCTGCTTCCTGCAGAAGGGCTATGGACAAACTTTACCCTGTCTGGCAGAGGTAGAAAAATATGCTCAGGCAGGTATGACCAATACCAAAGAAACACTGCCTCAGATCAAAGTCTTTTATGAAAATCATCAGAAAGATTTTCCTGTACCCTGTGTGATACAGCTTGAGTATACAATTGGATTTCTGGAATTACAGAATCTGCGTATTGATTCAGCCGATAGATATATGAATCGCTTTCTGGAGCATTCTTTACAAACAGGAAACGATTCTACTGTGGTAGAAGGCTATCTGTGGTATAGCACTTTCATGCGAATTACCAATCGATATGAGCAAGCCCATAAATGGCTGGATTCAACCCAATCGTATTTAAAAAGGAAACAAATTGAAGATAAATACCTGAATGGTAAATACTATACGGCAAAAGCTGATTATCTGAATCTGGTGACTCATGATGTAAAAGGAGCGGAGAGGTATTATATGCTGTCATTGGAGACTCGTAAGACAGCACATGGATGTGATGAATGTCATGTGACATTAAATAACCTGGGGTATATGTTTATGAATGAAGGATATCTTCAGAAAGCTGCCCACTACTTCTATCAGTCACTGCTTGCGACAGAAAAGATTACCAAGAGTGATGAGGAGAAAAAATATCTTCAGTCCAATACCATGTTGAACTTGAGTTTTTGTTACCGGATGCTACACCGCCCGACTGAGGCTATTGAGTATGCGCAGCAGGTGTTTGATAATTCCCGCAAGATAGAAAGCAATACATTTTTATTGCGGAGCTATCGTCATCTGGCAGCAGCCCTGATGGAAAACAAACAATATGATAAAGCATTAAAGTTATTAAAAGAAGCAGAAAAGATATGCCTTCGTTTTAAACAGAAAGATGAGATGGGATATACCTATCGCTATCTGGGTGAGTTGTATGCTTTATATCTGAACAACGAAACAGAGGGCAAATGGTATCTGGAGAAAAGCAAAGCATTGATTGAGGAAATTCAGGATTCTGACTCCTATCACCTGCATAATTATTCATTGGGGAGGTTTTACCTACATGAAAAAAACTATCCGGAAGCATTGAGGTTACTAACGCTTAGCCTGGAACAGGGTCGTAAGGTACATGATAGAGTGTATGAGCCGGTTATACTGGAGTTGTTATACAAAGCCTGGCAACAGGAAGGAAATTATTCAAAAGCCTTAGGCTATTATACACAGTTTGTACAGTTACGGGATAGCATTGCCAGTGATGAAACACAACTAAAGTTAAAAGAATTAGAAAAAAAGTATGACGAGCAGGTAAATCAACTGGTTATTAACAAACTTCAGAATACCAATCAGAACCAGAAAGCAGAGCTGGATCGTAAAGAACGAACTATCCTGTTCATATTAGGAATCGGTTTTCTTGTCAGTGCCATACTGTTTCTATTGTATACTACACAGAAAAGTAAGAAACGTATAGCACAACAAAAAGAGCAACTGGCTGCGCAGCAGTTGAGAGAGTTACAGCAGCAAAAACAGCTGGAAATTTATACAGCCATGCTGAACGGACAGGAAACTGAACGATCCCGATTGGCTCGTGATTTACATGATGGATTGGGTGGGATGCTGGCTGGTACCAAACTGTACTTGTCACAAATCAATCAGAAGGTTATGAACGGACAAGCTGTTTATTTGCAGACTGCGGTAGTTCAGATTGATAACTCTATGCAGGAGTTACGACGGATTGCCCGAAATATGATGCCGGAAACGTTAGTGAAGTTTGGACTGAAAACAGCTTTGCGGGATCTTTGTGAAAGCTTACAGAATAGCCAGTTGCAGATTCGATGTCAAACAATGGGGCTTTCTTCGGATCTTTCTAAGTCTATTCAGCTCACTATTTATCGGGTGATTCAGGAATTGATTACAAATGCCATCAAACATGCCAATGCCCAGCAGATTCTGGTGCAATGTTTGCAAAATGAAGGCAGCATCCATATTACGATTGAAGATGATGGACAGGGATTTGACACAGCTTCCATAAAGGGGAATGGAGTAGGTTTATCGAATGTCAGGAATCGGGTTGAATATCTGAATGGAAGACTGGAAATTCAATCAGAACCTGGTGTAGGAACTACTGTGACTGTAGAGATACCTGTTTGATGTAGAACAGATTTGTCAGCTAGATTATTGTATTATATTCTTTACTAATCAATTATTGGAATGAGTGTGATATCCGTTATCATTGTGGATGATCATCCTATTGTAGTGGAAGGGTTACGTTCACTGTTACAGCACAAGCCGGAAATTACAATTCTGAATAGTTTTATCAATGGAAAAGATGTTCTTCCTTATCTGAGTGAACATCCTGCTGATGTAGTGTTGCTGGATATTAACCTGCCTGATATCAGTGGAATCGAATTGTGTCGCCAGATTAAGCAAACCTATCCGCAAACGAAAGTCCTGGCATTGAGCAATCACAGTGAGCATAGTATGATTGCCCAAATGTTACAGAGTGGCGCGAGTGGCTATCTATTGAAAAATGCACCGGCAGATGAACTGCTCAAAGCCATTGAAGAGGTAACTGTTAAAACGGTTTTCCTTAGTTCGGAAGTGCAGAAGGTATTGCTGGATGCCTATTCCAATACCCAGGATACTATACCGGTACTTACTAGGCGTGAACTGGAAATACTCAAATGGCTGGCTGATGGGCACACAACCAATGCTATCGCTGATAAGTTGTTTATTAGCCCTCTTACGGTTGAAACACATCGTCGCAATCTGATGCAGAAGTTTGAAGTAAACAATGTGGCTGCTCTTATCAAAAAGGCTGTGGATTGTAAAATTTTGTAGTGGGTATCCAGTATCTTTGGTTACTCACTTGTAATGTAAATGCTGCAAACACCTCACAATCTTTCGGATATAAAAATAGACTGGGAAAATCATCGGCACCTGTATGAAGAGATAGCAGTACCAGCAAAGACTACTTTGCTGAATGAAGGTGATATATCCCGTAAAGCATACTATATCAAACAGGGATGCATACGACTTTGGTTTAACAATCATGGAAAAGATATTACTTTTCAATTCTTCTTTGAGAACGAAGGTGTTTCATCTTTTGAAAGTTTCCGGTCCGGCCAGCCTAGTCTGTTTAGTATGGAAACGATTGAGCCCTGCACACTGTTGATGATTACAAAAAACAACATGGAGGAGATTTTCGCCAGTGTGCCAGGCTATAAAGAATATGTGCAGGAACATATGTTTCAGAGGGTGGCACACTATTCAAAGTTGTTTCTGTCCCGCATCAAAGACAGTCCCAAGGAACGATACCTGGAATTATTGCGGACTCAACCCCACCTTATACAACGGGTACCCCAACACTACATTGCCTCCTACTTGGGTATTACTTCTGTTTCTTTAAGTCGTATCCGCAACCGGATCTAGAAAAGTCATTTATTAACAATTGTTATCGTCTAAAGGATAGCAGGCATACGACATTTGTGCCAAAAAGAAGCACTATGAAAGTCGTTATTGTTTTTAATCATCCTTATGAAGGAAGCTACTGTAATGCTATCTTACAATCTGTAGTAACAGGACTTCACAGAGCCGGCCATGCAACAGACCTGATCCATCTGGATAAAGAGGAGTTTGATCCTGTGATGCGGGCCAAAGATCTGGAAGCATTTGTCAAAGCAAAGTACAACAGCGAGGATTCTCAGACATTGCTGGACCCTAAAGTACTTGAATACAGAGATCGTTTACAGGAGGCCGATCATCTGATTTTTATTTTCCCTATCTGGTGGGAGTTAATGCCTGCCATGACCAAAGGATTCATTGATAAGGTAATTTTTCCGGGTATTGCCTACCATTATGAAAACAATGGTAAAAAGATGGTAAAAGAATTTCTTCGCCTAAAAGGCATTACACTGATTACCACTATGAATACTCCTTCGTTTCTATACCGTGTGCTGTTTGGCAATGCCATTCGCTATGCATTTTTTACAGGTACCTTCTGGAAATTAGGGTATAAAAACAGAAAGTGGATTAGCCTGGATATGGTTAAATTTGTCTCCGATCAGAAACGGAAAAAATGGCTGACAAAGCTGGAAAGCCACTTTGGGAGAATGAAGTGAAGTAGATGAATACAAGAAATATCTCGAATTTTTAAATAAAATAAGCTGTAAAGAGAGTTATGATGCCTTTAATCGTGTATGGATGTTGGGGTGCGACGCTCGCGTTGCGCATATTTTAATACTATTGGTTTATTGTTAAAATAGGGGACTAGATGTGCTGACTTTGACGACTTTATTTATATTTAAGTAACCTTAATATGAAATACATTATCTGGATAATTAGTATAGGCATGTTAGCTGTCTCCTGTTCATCCAAACAGAAAGAGAATAAAAGTATAACTTTTGATACCGTTCAAGGATATAAAAGTGTTGATACCAATCTATATGCAAAAATAGATAAACATAAATTAACAAAAGAAATACTAATAGACTCCTCTATAAGTGTGGAAGTATATAAGAATGACAATATAGATATAGAAGATATTGTTCTGATCAAATCCGTTTCTAAGCTAGAACATAAATTTCATCTCAGAAATGTAAAGGGAATTAAAACTCTTGACTCTGGTCAGCTTCATCTTGTTTATTTTAGTATTAATCCTATTTATACAAAAGAAGATTGGATGATATTAGTTTTTGAGAAAGGGGCAAAACTTTATAAGGTAATTACGGCACGCAAAGAAGATTATCTGACGGGGAGTTCATATGAATTAAGCTCTTTTCTTAACGTAAACAAAAACAAGCTTGAGGTTCTTTTTAAAGGAAAAGATGTAGGTGGAAAAATATTTAACTATAAAGAAATATTACCTATTCAAAGTATTTTATCTGTAAATACTTTGAATAGAGGTCTTACTACTTCCTATCACTTAGATAAAAACACTTTGCTGGAAATGAGAAATATAGACCTCATTACTAAAAAAGAACTTGTTTATGAAGATGGAATGATAAAGGAATTTTAAGTTTCCTTCAATTATGAATGGATGTGCAGGTGTCTATAACGTTCTTGTTCTTTGCTAAGGATGATAACGTAATTGAAAGTAAAACAGAGCCTGTCTTTTTAACAAAAGAGTCAGATCTGTTTTTGTAATATTTTAGATCAACTCAACTCATACCTGAATTTAGGATGACTCATATTTCGAAGATTTATATGTTATTCTCTTTCAATCGATTAATCCGCATAGATGCTTCTTCTTCTTTCATTGTAGACATAATCATCCAGTTTACGTCCAGGATTTCCAGTGGGGCATAGGCATTGAGCATTTTTTCGTGTTGGAGATTTGTTTCTATCTGAGTGCCCGTTTTTCCCTGTAGGGCTTGTGTGACAGAATCCAGTTTCATTTCTTCCAGCAAGATGCTGGTATTAGACTTCTGTATCTGTCGGATAAGCGTATCGTTGTAGCCAGCTTTCTTTAAGGACGCCAGGTGCTCAGCTTCGTTTTCAATCAGTTCCCGAGCTATGGAGCGTAACTTGTAATCACTTCCTACTATAAATGTTTCCCCACTGTCACCCAGTCCATCTTCCCTCCATTTATTATCGCCTGTCAAAATCTGGTTAATTTTGTTGATAGGCATTTGAAATACCAGAATACCTACTTTCTGATCATTATCATATACCGGACAAGCAATGAAAGAGGCAGGAGCTTTATAGGAGGGGTCATATGGTTCAAAATCGATCAGCTTTACAAAGTTTCGGTCTGTACTTTGAACTGCCTCTTTGACGACTGTGCCAAAATTAGTAGTATGATATAGTCCTGTGGTGAGGCTGGTGGCAAAGTCCACTTCTTTGAATACACTATAAAGCATATCACCAGTTTCCGGATCAATGAGGAAGATATCATAATAGCCGAACTTTTCCAGAAAGCTTCGCATGACTGGATGGTAATGTGCATGGATGCTACTGTATGTACTGCCATCGAGTGCCTTATTCAACAGCGATTTTTGTCCGGTAGGATGGGTATTATTGGAGATATAGTGATATTGTAGGATAAGAGCTGTTTTTTGATCGGGGAGATACTCATCTGCAAAGGCTTGCTGACTTGTGTTGTCGTTTAGTCGGGGAATGAATTCATCTATATAATACCCCTTTACACTTCGTTTCATTTGTTCCAGTTCTGCATCTGAAACTGTTTTCTGTATGTCGTAAAAGGCTGATTTAAATTCCTTTACAGCACTGATAAGCATCTTGTTTTCGGCAAATGTCTGAATTTGGCTCCGGATAATATTGAAATAGTATTCAATGTTTCGCTTTTTCGTAGAGGTAATAGACCTCAGTTGCTCAAATCTGGATTGATAGTTGAGCTCGTGTAGTTGTTGAAACAGTGAATTATATCGTCTGCTGATTTCTTCCTGAGTAGCCTGAAGTTCTTCCTGATTTTGACGTAGTTCCTCTTCCTGAGACCGCATACGTTCGGCCTGTTCCTGTGATTCTTTGAGGAGCACTTTGGTGTGCTGATTGATGCGAAATGCAATAACAGTATGGGCAATATTTTCTCCCAGCTTTTCTACAAAAGCAATTTCGTGTTTTTCAAATTCATAGAAGGAGGCCAGTTCTACAATACCTATGGTATCATTATTTACTTTCAGTGGAACCAGTAATATATTTCTGGGATTGGCATCTCCCAGACCGGAAGTGATACGTACAAAGTCTTCCGGAATTTCTTTCAGATAGAGTGTTTCCTTTTCCAGATAGGTTTGCCCTACCAGACCTTGCCCAACAGCAATTTCGTGAGTCAGGTGCTTGGTTCGTTTATAGGCATAACAGCCTGTCATCTCAAGAATCGGCTCCTGCGATTTCTCTGTATTAAGTAAAAACAGGGCTCCCTGAGTGGCATTCAGTGTTTGAACAAGATTCTTAACAATTTCATTGGAAAGATCTTTTATATTTTCATGCATGCGTAATATTTCAACAAATTTCGCCAACCCCTCTGTAGCCCAGTTGCGCTTCAGTTCCTCTATCTTCATACTTGCCAGATTGTCTCTCATTTTCAGTAAGCTATGGCCCAAAATGTCACTTTGTCCAACAGGAGTGAATACTGCATCACTATTTCCGTTACCAATGTTTTCTGTAAAGTGAGATGCCTGAGCCAGTTGATTAGCAATAGTATTTACAGCTATTTCAATATCTGCCAGTTCATTGTTGCCTTCAGGCTGTAATGTCTGGTTGAAATCACCTGCTGAGAGTGCTTGAATTGCCTTCTTTGTATTTGATAATCTGTTAGTTATCTTTTTGATGTAAAAAGCAGCAATGCCAATATAGAAAATGAGGCATAGAATGGACGTCAGCATTAGCCAGTTTCCATGTTCTGTTATGAGAGTACCTTCTTTATAAGAGATTAGTCCAAACCAGGTAAGCAATAGAAATGTAGGGAACAGTACTAATGCAAACCATAGTTGTGGAGAGAGTTTTAGATTACGGATAAATGAGTACAGGTTCATACATTTATAAAGACGAGTGCGTGATGAAGTCGTGGAATTAAATATAAATGATTTATAATCATTGGGTTAGTAGGGTAATAGGACCAGGAAGAACCATTCTTTAAATGGATGTAAGATTTTAGGAGCTCAATACTAAAACAGAGGAAATCACTACTAGCATATAGGACAGTAGTTTCTGTCTTTTAGGTACTTCATATTTTTTTTGGTTACCTGTTGCAATTGTTTACTAAAATTGTGTTTGGGCTTCCTTCTAAAAAAGTGTACTATTAACCTCGCATAGATATTGCATAGTACTCTTCAAAAACACTACTCAAATGATAAACAAACAAAATAACCTATACCGGATTTTTTTTCTCGTGTTAGCCATTGCTCTCTATGCCTGTATGCCTGCTACCAAATCAGAAAGTGATAACAATAGTGAATTATTACAGAAAGAGAATGAGCTATTAAAAAAAGAAAATGAAATATTAAAGAAAGAGAATGACTCCAAAGCATCTGCCAGTACTCAATCAGACAAGGCTAGCTTATCTTTTTTGACAGAGCTAAATGGCAAGTATCCTCATAATATAAAACTGCTGGATAATGAAGTGTTAAAACCCCGACTACAGAAATTATTGGGATCACAATATGATTATCTGGTAAGTATCTGGGAGGTAGAGACTCCTATTGAAATAGAAAATGGATTGTTATATACCAGTGCCATGCAGGCACATAGTGGTGGTGATCCGGGAGCTGTGCTGATGGCTGATGTGACAAAAAATGTATTATATGTAGCTATCCGTCAGGATGGGAATGCCAAAGTGTATTCGGAAGATGGTAGCGCTGCACCTCAACGTTTACAGGATTGGGCAAACTAAGTTGCCAGAGAGTTTGTAGAAATAGGATATTTCTAACTAAAATGCCCCAGCTCTATCTGTAAGCTGGGGCATTTCTATACTAAGGCTGCAAAGAATTATGACAAAAACATCTTCTCTGCTTCTTTCCAGTTATTTACTCGGGTATACTGATCCAAATGCATATTGTGACCAGCTGTAAACAGAATCGGTTTGCCTGGGAAACGAATCAGGTTTTTTTCATGGTCATCAATCAGGTAGTCTGTCTGAATCATGTATTTGTGCCCACAAAAAACAGTATGTGTCCAGCTAATAAACGGAAAGTGTTCATTTAACCATTCCAGCTTTTCTTTTAAGGAGTTAGGAAACTCTGTAGCGGCTGATACAATGAATATTTCATATTTTTCTGAAAGCTTTTTGATGACTTCCTGGCTGTCGGCGATTACTTTCATCCCACGAAAAAATCCTTCTTCAAAGAGCCACGCCCGTACGATCTCTGGTTGTACTCCCGCTACTTCTGCCCAGGTACGATTGTGTAAATCAACAGGAGCTATTGTTTTGCCGAGACGAAGCTGGGCATATTCAATAAACCGACCTGCTGCATCGGCAATTACGTCATCCATGTCAATGGCAATTCTTTTCATAAATTAAGCTAGATTTAAGAATGAAAAAAACCTCACCTGCTTGAGGATGAGGTTTTAAAAATATAATTGAACGTGTGAATCGTTTTGCCAAGGTACTTTTAATCCGTTTAGATTGCTTTGGCCGTTTTTTTCTTAAGTTCCTCTTCTTCAGGAGTTGCGCAGGCTTTGCCATTATTTCCTCCATTAATGAGTCTTCGGGTTACGCTACCATCCGGATTGTGATAGATTCGGGTCAGCAGTACATTCTCTGCCGGACGGATAACCAGCGGTACTTTTTCCAGTTTTACAGAACTGGTATCCAGACCAAACCATTTGTCATCACCTGGTGTAAACTCTTTGATGAAGAAGTATGCATTCATGATCAGACGTTCATTGAATGGTAGTTCGTTCTCAAAGGACAGGAAGCGTTCAAATACCACAAAACGGAAGTCGCCAATCACATGTTGCTTACTCAATGACTCATAACGGCTGGTGATATCTACTTCCCGGTTACGTACCATATCTTCAACTACCTTACGGAAAAACAGGTTAATCCGCTGTTCTACCCGGAAGCCTAAACGGAAAGTAATTTTGATCAGATCTTCTGGGGCTTTAATATCTACTGTATATTCCATTGTATACGGATCATCTGCTGTATCTACGTGAACGAACCAGTAGATGTCTGCCCGTTTAGGCCTTTTCTGGAATATCGAATAAATAATCGTTTGCTCTATTTCATTTTCAGTGCGGGCATTGGTCATAAACACCAGGTGAGTGGCATATTTAGGTACACTCTGGTCAATGCTTAGCATTTGCAGTGGTTCAATATATTCATCAACCCGGACAAACTGAGTCAGACGTTGTTTAATGCGGTTGGAGTTGATCCACACATACATCACTGTGAGTAACAGTCCGCTGATAATCAGTGAAACAAAACCCCCATGTCTGAATTTGCTTAGGTTGGCTATCAGAAAAGAACACTCAATGGAGAAATATACCAGAAATACCAGCCACACTACTAACTGAGGTACATGACGTGTATAAAGCCAGTAAGTAAGCAATACAGTAGTAGATATCATCGTAGCCGTAATGGCCAGACCATAGGCTGCTTCCATATTGGAAGATTCACGGAAATATAGTACAACCCCAACACAACCTAGCCATAATAGCCAGTTGATACTGGGAACATAAATCTGACCACGCTGATCGGTTGGGAATTTGATACGTACTTTGGGCCAGAAGCTAAGACGAATAGCTTCGTTTATCAGAGTAAATGAACCCGAAATCAATGCCTGACTGGCGATAATGGCAGCTAAAGTAGCAATACAAATACCTGGTAAAATAAACCAGTCTGGCATAATAGAGTAGAAAACACTCTTATCCAGAAACTTTCCTTCATGTGTAATCAACCAGGCTCCCTGGCCAAAATAGTTCAGTAACAGACAGGATTTTACAAATATCCAGCTTACCCGGATATTACCTCGTCCGCAGTGACCCAGATCAGAATACAGTGCTTCTGCACCTGTTGTACACAAGAATACTGCTCCCAGTAACCAGAATCCTCCCGGATATTTCACCAGCAAATCATATGCATAGTACGGATTTATCGCTGCCAGAATATGCCAGTCTTCAACCAGGTTTGCAACCCCCAGTATGGCCAGCATGCTAAACCAGAGTGTCATCAGTGGGCCAAAGGATCGTCCCACCAGTTGAGTTCCTAATGCCTGAAGCAGGAAGAGAAACGTGAGGATAATGATCACGATGGTGATGATCGTATTTGGCGTAATGTCGGGTTTGATCAGACGCAATCCTTCAATAGCTGAAGATACCGAGATTGGCGGAGTGATGATACCATCTGCCAATAGTGTACTGCCTCCAATGATAGCAGGTACTGTTAGCCAGCGCTTATAGCGACGCACCAGGGCATATAATGAGAAAATTCCTCCCTCGCCGTTGTTATCAGCCCGAAGGGTTAAAATCACGTATTTAATAGTCGTTTGGAGAGTAAGTGTCCAGAAAATACAGGACAGACTTCCGAATACAACGTGACTATCAATGGAATTTTTGCCGATGATAGCGTTAAAAACGTAGAGGGGAGAGGTTCCGATATCACCGTAAATGATACCTAGTGCGACTAATAAGCCTCCGGCAGTTACTTTATCGAAGTTATGTTTATTATCCATGTTTTAGGATGAAACAACCGCTGCTTGACTTCATGGATGGGAGAGAAGCAGATATGTAATTTTTGCAAAGTTACGACACTTTAATTGTAATCTACTAACTATTAACGTAGATTTTTTATGATGAATTGTGTTTATCTCATAATAAATACAATGTTTTATAGTGAGTGTGTTGTTTTTCTTATGTGGCCTCGAAGGAAGGACATTTTGTCTTAAAAAAATCTATCTTATAAAACCTTCTGTGCATAGGTATTTTCTTTTTATCTTCACGCCGTTTGTTACCCCTCATCTGTTGTGTACATGTATTACAGACTGGCAGATGGGATATGTTTTACCTAATATAAAGAGGAATATATATCCTGTCATGATCAGTATCTGCATGTATATGCAGTGTTAAAATACTAAACCTTATCGTTCATTTAATATGTCATTGAAAGAAGTTGCCCTTGGCGTGGATATTGGTGGCACCAATACCAAATTAGGATTTGTAGACCAGGATGGTGTTTGCCTGGCAGATATGTCTATTCCTACAGGAGAGGATGATGCAGATAAGTACTTGCCACGACTATACCGGGCTGTAGATAAGCTGATGTTACCCTTGCGGGATAAGATTAAAATTGTAGGTATTGGCATAGGTGTACCCAATGGAAACTATTACAAAGGAACAGTAGAGATGCCTACCAATCTCCAATGGAGCGATTATGTTCCGCTGGCGCAATGGATTGAAGACCATTATAAGTTACCATGCCGTCTTACCAATGATGCCAATGCTGCAGCACTGGGTGAAATGAAGTTTGGTGTAGCTAAAGGGATGAAAAACTTCGTGATGATTACCTTAGGAACAGGTTTAGGAAGTGGATTTGTGGTAGATGGCAAACTGGCCTACGGTCATGATGGTTTTGCCGGAGAACTGGGACACGTTGTGGTAAACCCTAACGGCCGGATGTGTGGATGTGGCAAAAAAGGATGTCTGGAAACGTATGTATCTGCTACTGGTATTCGCCGTACCGTATATAAACTATTGGCTGATCACACAGAGGAGAGCGAAATGCGTCGTATTAGCTTTGAAGATCTGGATGCCAGTATGATTACAGATTCTGCTACGCGTGGTGATAAGATTGCGATTGAAGCCTTTGAATATACAGGACGTATTCTGGGAATGAAACTTGCCGATGTGATGGCAATTCTGAGTCCGGAAGCATTTATCCTGTTTGGTGGACTGACTCGTGCACAGGATTACCTGTTTGAACCTACCCGTCGGTATATGGAACAGTTTATGATGCCTATCTTCCGGAACAAAGTAAAATTGCTGACTTCCGGTTTGACAGGAGCCAACACTGCTGTATTGGGTGCTGCAGCTCTGATCTGGCACGAACTGGAGAATATGCCTTTACAATCATAACACTTAATACATTCAATATAGTATCGAAGAGAGGGTTAGAATTATTCTGACCCTCTCTTTTGTTTTTACATGAGTCCATCCTGAATTTTGATGAAAAGAATTTGAAGAAAAATAAACTTGATCAGAACAAAGGAGTTACACAGAGAGTCTTGTAAACTTCAATCGTGGTTGGTAGTGCTGGTGTGTAGGGATAAAAATTCCGCGGGCCTAGCGTTAGCCCTGTGGGGCGAAGCTTTGGAATTTTTTGTCCTTTTTGGGGTACTTTTTTGGACAAGCAAAAAAGTACCATGCTGCAAGTTGAATAAAGATAGGGATCTGAGAAAACAAAGGAAGAGTGATTTGTCAAAAATTAATCAACACCTACGCTTTTGAAAAAAAGGATAGGTGTTGGACATATGACTCGCTTCCAATTTCTGGGATAGTTATGTATAATGCAAAAGATTACCAGCCTATTCCATAATCTTCTCCATGATTGCTTGATCCTCCCCAAAACGTACCATGCATCCAGTCAAACCAGATTGCATTGATAGGGCCGGAAGTTCTTTCCTGATACGAAAGGCTATAGCCCATACGAGTCAGATCTTTGCGAACCCATGTTGGCATGGCTGAGTTGAGTACAAGTCCTCCGGGAACTTTCTCATGAGCGCCAAAACTGCTATACATTTGTAATGTTTTGAAGCTGGACGCTTCACAGGCTTCCTGTACGGTCATATTAAACTCGACCATATTGAGGAAGAACTGTAGCAGTAACTGATCTTGTTCATCACCTGCTTGTTTGGCAAATGAAAGAAAAGGTTTGCCATCTTTGAGCGCCAGCGTAGGAGTAAGCGTAACACGTGGACGTTTACCTGGTTCTACTACATTGAACGGATTTTCTTTAGGATCTAAAACAAAGCTCTGCATACGCTGACTCAAACCAACTCCTGTATTTCCCGCAATACAAGCTGGTACCCAGCCACCACTGGGAGTAATGGATACAACCCAGCCTTCCTTGTCTGCTGCTTCTACTGAAGTGGTGCCTGCCTGGAAGCGTTCAAAGTATTTTTCATCCAGAACAGGATTACCAGGTGTATACAACTGACTTTGTAGATTGCCCCATTTTTGCAGTACATCTTTGTATGGATTTTGTTTGCCTTCAAACGGATATGGATCTCCAGGACCAATCTTAGGATCGTTCATGTCAAAGTTGATCAGCTTGCTGCGTTCTTTTGCATACTCTTTAGATAATAATCCTTTGATAGGTTCTTCCGGAGCAAATGCCGGATCACCATAATAGAAGTCCCGATCCGCAAACGCCAGGTTCATAGCCTGATAAAGCGTATGAATATAACGGGCTGAATTATATCCCATGCTTTTGATATCAAAGTTCTCAAGGATATTCAAGGTTTGCAGCATCGCTGGTCCTTGTGTCCATGGTTGAAGTTTATACACATCAATGCCCCGGTAAGATGTCATCGTTGGTTCTTCAATTTTTACTTTCCAGTTAGCCAGATCCTGTTCAGTGATTAATCCACCCTGTTCTTTGCAACCACGTGCAATTTCTTTGGCAATATCTCCTTTGTAAAAACGGTCATAAGCAGCATAAATCGCATCCTTTCTAGATTTTCCTTTTTTCAGTGCCTGTTGTTCTGTTTCAACCAGCTTCTTCAGCGTTTCCAACAGATCTTTTTGAACAAATACTTCCCCTGCATCCGGGGCCTCTCTTTTCTCACCCAGGTGAGGTAAAAAGACCTTTTTGGAATAAGGCCATTGTTTAATCATCTCTTTGTTCCGCTCAATTTGATTCGCTGTCTGTGCTTCGATGGGATATCCTTCGGCCATTTGCATAGCAGGAGCCAATACTTCTTTTAGGCTCATCGTGCCATATTCAGCCAGTATGGTCATTAATCCACCAGGAGTGCCAGGAGTTACCGCTGCCAGTGGACCGTATTCCGGAGGGTATTTCATTCCTTTGTTTTTGAAAAAATCAGACGTTGCACCTGTTGGAGCTACTCCCAAGGCATTGATGGCGATAACCTTTTTGGTCTTGGGATTATAAATCAATGCTTGCGTTTCACCTCCCCAACTCAATACATCCCACATAGTACAGGTAGCTGCAAGCATAGCACATGAGGCGTCTATGGCATTCCCGCCTTTGTTAAATATCATAGCGCCAGCAGTGGCAGCCAGAGGTTTACCAGTGACCGCCATCCAGTGCCGACCATGTAGAGGTGGTTTCTGTGTGATTACAGGAAGATTGTTAAATGACTGAGCCAGAATTATCTGAATACAACCCAGCAAATAACCCATGAGTAGTGTAAGTTTCTTCATAATGAAAATGTTTGGTCTGTCCCTTAAAGATAGAGTAAAACACAATTGGTTAAAGCAAATGAAGGTAAAAATGGTTAGATGAAAATACAACCAAGGGTTTACAAAAATGTGGAAAGGAATTTGATGTTTGGTGATTGATGCCTTTTAACTGGATACATCTTGCTTCTATCTTGTTGAGTAAGAGTGGATCATTTTTTATGGAACTAGGATGAAAGGGAAAAACTGCTACTTTTGATAGTATTCATCAACCTGATTCTTCTATGACTATGCAGGCATTGGTATTGGAACAATTGCATCAGCCTTTATTGCTAAAAGAGGTTGCTACCCCCGTTTTACAGGAAAATGAAGTTCTGATTCGGCTAAAAGCTGCTGCACTGAATCGGCGGGACTTCTGGATACAACAGGGACAATATGCTGCTATCCGGCTGCCAGCTATTCTGGGGTCTGATGGGGCTGGAATTGTGGCAGATATAGGGGCTACAGTAGATGCAGCATGGAAAGACAAAGAGGTAGTAATTAATCCGGGTTTGCATTGGGGGAAGAATCCGAAGGTGCAGTCGCGCGAATTCAGAGTCTTGGGTATGCCAGATTCAGGTACCTTTGCGCAGTATGTAAAAGTTCCTGTTACACATCTTGTACCTAAACCTGCACATCTAACCTGGCAGCAGGCTGCAGCCTTGCCACTGGCTGGAATTACTGCGTATCGGTCTTTATTTACCCGTGCAGAATTACAATCGTATGAAAAGATATTAATTACCGGAATAGGAGGAGGGGTAGCATTGCAATGTCTTCAATTTGCTGTAGCGACAGGGGCAGAAGTATATGTGACATCAGGGTCGGATGATAAACTACAGCAAGCTATACAAATGGGTGCAAAGGGTGGAGCGAATTACAAACAGGCAGATTGGGTTGCTTCCCTGAAGTCACAGGCAGGAGCCTTTGATGTGATTATAGATAGTGCTGCTGGAGATAGTGTGGCAAAACTTACCGAACTGGCTGCTGAAGGAGGGCGTATTGTTTTTTATGGCGGGACTAATGGAGTAATCAATGGAGTAGTGCCAGGCCGAATATTCTGGAAACAACTGAGCATTCTGGGTTCTACTATGGGAACAGAAGGGGAGTTTAACACTATGGTTGAGTTTGTCGAAAAGCACAAACTGGTACCTGTAGTCAGTAAAATATTTGCTTTTGCGGAGGTGAATGAGGCCCTCCAATATATGCAGGAGGCTGCACAGTTTGGTAAAATCGTGCTGGAGATCGAATAATGAAGATTTTTTTAAAGTTGGTTAGTACCCTTACAACCGTTTATACTAATTTGTGGTATTTTAGTATTGGCAAATAGGACTTTTTTGTATTTTCGCTAAAACAGATGTTGATAGAAAAACATCACTTTTAACCAATCTATTCTATTTGTTTCCCAAGCCACACATCCATGAAGAATTCAAGACGTAGTTTTTTGAAAAAACTGGGAGGAGCATCTGCTTTTATCTCTGCCGGGGCTTTTTCGTCTCAGGCAAAGGCAGAAGGAGATATCCGTATCTTACAATCCCGAACTAAAGTAACGGCCAATGACAAGATCCGTATTGGTCTTATCGGAGCCGGAATTATCGGCCATTATGATGTAGAAACTGCTATGAAAGTACCCGGCGTAGAATTGGTGGGTGTTTGTGATCTATACGATGGACGACTGGTGCGTGCCAGGGAAAAGTGGGGAAGTAAGCTATTTACAACCCGGGATTATCGGGAATTGCTCAATCGTAAAGACATTGATGCTGTGCTGGTATGTACTTCGGATCACTGGCATGACCGCATTTCTATTGATGCCATGAATGCTGGCAAACATGTGTATTGTGAAAAACCGATGGTACATCATGTAGAGGAAGGTCAGGCTGTGATTGATACACAAAAAAAGACAGGCAAAGTATTTCAGGTAGGCAGTCAGCGGGCTAGTGGAACTCCGATCCTGGAAGCAAAAAAATACTTTGAACAAGGCATCTTAGGCGAACTGACCTTTGTAGAGGCTGCTATTGATCGCACAGATGCCAAGGGGGCCTGGCAATATACTGTTCCTACAGATGCATCTCCCAAAACAGTGGACTGGGATCGTTATCTGGGCGATGCACCCAAAGTGCCCTTTGATGCAAACCGGTTTTTCCGCTGGCGGAATTACAAAGACTATGGCACGGGTGTAGCTGGAGACTTGTTTGTGCATCTTTTGACCAGTTTACATGTAATTACAAGCTCAAACGGACCCAATAAGGTATTTTCTCTGGGTGCATTGAATTACTGGAAAGACGGACGGGATGCTTATGATCTGGTGACAGCTATTATGCAATACCCTAAAGCTAAAACCCATCC
Organism: Xanthocytophaga flava; assembly: GCF_030068545.1. Classification (NCBI taxonomy): domain Bacteria; kingdom Pseudomonadati; phylum Bacteroidota; class Cytophagia; order Cytophagales; family Rhodocytophagaceae; genus Xanthocytophaga; species Xanthocytophaga flava. Next base: position 182,870 of record NZ_JASJOR010000011.1, read on the forward strand.
TGCCTTTCAGTTTATTACACGGGTCAATCTGGCCTCTGGTACTGGTGGAATGCAATCTGTAAAACTGGTAGGAACAGAGGGGGTGATTGAGTTAGGGTGGAGTGGCTTTACCATCAAACATTTTAAACGCGCCAAGGCACCTGGCATCGGAGGATATGATTCTGTTGAAAGCTTTGCGAAAGCACAACAGGATGATGTCATGAAGGCCTATAATGCCATGTATAGTGAGGCTGACCGTGTTGGGCAGAAATTCGACGAGATTAAGTTTGTAGCTCCTCAAGGGTATGACGAAAGGTACGACCATATGGTCAACTTCTTTAATGGGATTCGTGAGAACAAACCCATTGTAGAAGATGCTTCCTTTGGTTTGCGTGCTGCTGGTCCTTCACTACTGGCTAATCTGAGTGCAGAACAGCAGAAAGCTATTGTTTGGGACCCTGAAGCTATGCGAATCGTTCAGGTCTGATTCTTTCCATAACTTCTTGTGAGACTTTACATTGTCCATTTCTATGGAGAGTGTAAAGTCTCTGTTGTACTAAGGCAACAAGTATTACTCTTTTTAGTAGCATATTGGAAGAAAGTGAGAGAGAAGCTGTTGTTTGAATCTGTTCTTTCACCTCTTCTGCCTCCTGATGCTTTGCAGAGTATAGAATGGATTGTTCTTCCTGTTGCTGTATTTTTATCAATTGCTGAAGAGTTTGTTGGGTTTGTTGGATGCGTACCTGTACTTCAGCTTGTTTGGTTTCTTTGAGAAGAAGTTTAGTGACATTGTCTTTACGCTTGCGTTTATACACCACACTCAGATGCCAGCGATTGGCATGCCAGCGTCCCTGAACCTTATCAATTTCTTTCTGTAATTTTTCCAGTTTCCGTTTTTGATATCTCTCTGGTACATCTTCCGTTTGGAACTGCATTTTCCGCTCTCGTAATTCAGTCAGATGTATATCTAGCAACTGTTGACGTGCCTGATATTTGGCTTCATCAACGGCAATTTTGGCAATACGCTTCTTCATCAGATAGATCTCCTTATCCAAACGGATTTCATAATCTACCAGATCGTAATATGCATAACGGTACTTGTCAATTGCTGCTTCAGTAGTAAGATAATTTGCCATAGCTATCAGAGGAATTAGAGTTGCAGTTATTAGCTGTAAATATAGGAAAAAAACACCTTGTTTTGATGTATTTATGGTAATTTGTAATTAATATAAATGTAGACATATTTTGAAAATATATATGTATTTACTATTAGAGAGGGATAAGTATATTTTTTATTGGATATTTTTTTGTAGATAAGTTGAGGTTATTTGTGATGTATTTTTAATAAACGTTTCCATGGCCTCACTGGTACTTTGATACAATACACGTAGTAACCTCTTTTTATCATCACAAATTCATTTAGTTGGATGATAATCCTAGCATCCTGATAGAATAACTTAGCTAACTTTAAATATCTTTTCTACTATTATAAAATCTCTAATGAAAGTGTGGTAAAATTTTCTTATTTTTGCATACACCTTTTGGTATAAAAACTACAGGTTAAGGGGCTTGAGATCAATAGGCTGGAATGTAAAGGAAGCAGACCTGTTTTCTATGAATACATGAAAGTATCCGTTTGATTTGTAATTGTACGAAACCACTAAAATTCTAAATAAGGCCATTTATGGAACAATGGAAATTGGAAGAAATCACCCTTTTGCAGAGCGATATCGCTCTATTTCTGCAGCAATTGGGGTTAGATCCTGCACGCATTAAAACAGTATCGGATTTTGCAGAACACCAGGGGGCTTGTTCGGAGGAGGAGATTAACTTTCTGAATGCACGTTTTCACCGCATTTCACAGTTACTGACTTCAGTACAACGATAGAAGACTTGATAGTATTATCGGTTTGGTCATACAAAAGCACAGAGAAATCTGTGCTTTTTCTTTGTGTAGTAATAATTTAGAAACTACTGTTTGTAACAGATTGTCTCTAATAGCTGCAATAAGAAGTTTTCATTCACCATCTTGATAATGATAATGTTCCAGATGTGCTGAAGAAAAGCTTTGAATAAACTTTGGAGTAGTTTGTTCGTCCTTTCTCCTGATTTCAAGGAAACCTTCCTCTAAAGCCCAGTCATACACCAATATATCTACCGGATATTTGGTCAATACACCCGAAAGTTTATATTTTCTGATATTCTTTTCAGCTTCCTCTTTGCTGGAGAAAACTCCCGACGGAAATGAAGTGTGTTGAGAAGTTCCGGAAAATATTCAGATTTCATTGAGTAGATTGTTCATAGATGAGCAAAATTAACTTTTCCTGAAAAATTGGTATTCTATCCCGCTACTATTTATTGTGAGATATCCTGTATCAAATGAGTAAATGTTTTTTCAGAAGTTTGTCAAAAGAAACAGAAGATGCAATTTTTTTTGCTCTCAAATCTGCTACAGCTATTATCTGCTTAACCCTGTATGGCATGAATCTTTTATGAGTTTTGTGTAATACTTATACTAATACCTGTACGAGTAACAACTGTTACAAAGAAAATTTTAACCGTATTGTTTATAGTCATCTTCTCATCCTATGCAAAACCTGTTATTGATCCTGGGATCTGTTCTGATTGTATTTTCCTGGATGCATCTGATTCGATATGAGGTTTGGTGGATTCGGGCTGCAGACTTTCCGCATCTGCAACTAGCTGTTCCTCTATTCCTTATCTTTGCCTCTTATCTTATATGGTTTGATATAGATTCTCCTAAGGAATATGTTTTTATCTCTGTAACAGCCATCACATTGATCTACCATTTATATCGCATACGGCCTTATACGCGTTTGCATTCACATCAGGTTCTGTCTAGTGAAAAAGAGCAAAAGTCAGGAGATGGATTGAAGCTGATGATATTTAATGTGTTCATGGATAATACAAGATGTGATGAATTTCTTCAACAAGTATATCAGTATAATCCTGACATTGTGCTGGCCGTAGAAACCAATCAGCATTGGATGAATAAGTTAAAACCTCTGGAAAAAATCTATGAGTATCGGGTGAGTTGTCCTCTTGAGAATACATATGGAATGCTATTCTATTCCAGATTTCCCATAAAACATAAAGAGATTAACTTTCTGGTACAGGATGATATACCCTCATTGTATGTTCAGCTGACATTGCCATCCAAACGGGTTATAGATCTCTATGGTGTACATCCAAGGCCACCTGCACCGGGTGAAAACAATCGCTCTACCGAACGGGATGTCGAATTAATCCAGGTGGGCAAACGAGCCAAGGTAGCTACTAACCCAGTAATTGTTGCAGGTGATTTAAATGATGTAGCCTGGTCACACACTACCCGGTTATTTCAGCGACTCAGTGGGTTATTAGACCCGCGGATTGGGCGAGGCTTCTTTAATACTTTCAATGCCAAGTACTGGCTGTTGCGCTGGCCGCTGGATCATGTGTTTGTTTCGCATCATTTCAAGTTGATAGATATAGAAAGGCTACCTAATTGTGGTTCGGATCACTTTCCAATGTTTGCCCATTTCTGCTATGAGCCTGATCCGGAAGCAAAAGAGAACAAACCACAGGCAGAAGCTTCTGATTATAAAGAAGCCAGCGAGAAAGAGCAACAACTGGAAGAGGAGAAAGCGTAACGTTTAGATAGGGTCTTTGCGGCTTTTCAAACTTTTTTCTACTCTTTGTGGCTGTGTACGATTCTGCATTGGAGCCGCAATGATTGTTTTGTCCAAAGCAAAAAATAACCTCATCTTTTAATTCGATTTGAGCTAATATATCTTCCATCTTCAGGCGAGTAGTATCTAAAATGGTTATAGTACAACCCTGTTTCCCTATCATGATACTGCCCCTGAAAACGAAACGGACATGAGTTTATATAAAAACAGATCGCATATTTGGCGATCTGTTTTTATATTTAGTAGTTTATTTAACCTTTTTGCTCAAGGAGTCGGATAGATTTACATTTAATCTGATAGTTATGTTCTTTCTCTGTTAGAACCAGATACTCATCTTCTCTTTCCAGACTAAATCCTTGGGTAGTTTCCCATAAAAATAAATCTACATTCATGTAAATGACATCGTCACATAACAGCTCTATACTTTCATAAATCGTAGGTAAATCTACAAAATAGGAAAGGTGGTTATCAATTCTCAAGTGAAGTAAAGGTGCTTTAGAGTTAAAAATCATTACTCTACTAATCTCTTTTTTTTGTAGAACTGACCTGATTAATTCTATATTCGTTCCTTCATAGGGTCTTTTAGGATCTTCCTCATACTTGTTTACACTCTTACTCTTAATCGTACTGAAGTCTAAATATAAACTTTTGATAAAGGAGCCACTATCAAGGTCTCTGAGTATAAATAAGTTCTCAGGTAAATTCCGTTTACCCAGTTTCCTAAAGCCCTCACTATATTCTAAAACCAGATTTGTATTAGTCCAGACATCTGCTCTACCTTTAAAATAATAACAATAATTAAAGTTGAGCATAAAAATAATATTAGCATCTAAATCCTCGATTGCAACTTCAACACTACTAGAGTGGTAAATTGAAATTTTGTCAATCTTGATATTTTTATAATTTAAAGACTGTAACAAGAAATTGACTTCAGAGATAATTTCTTCGTTTGTTATTTTTTTTACTGACATAGTTTAAAGAGTTTTTTAACTTCTGCTTTATCTACTACTTCAAAATCGAATTTGGCATTCTGTTTATAGAAGGTGGTTTTGGCAAATAATGAATCATCATGTAAAATTTTATTTAACTCAACATTGGTCACATTACCTCTTTTTAATTCACCATTAACAACCTCAAAGTCTAAACCTGCTGCTTTTACTTTATTAGGATCTAACCCTACTATACTAAAATGAATTTCATCTGCTTTTTTCACAACTTTGTCAAAATATTTGGCAAAAGTCTTTTCATTCATTTCACAAGGTGTAATTCCTTTTTGACGCCAATTATCATCTGAAATATATCCAAAATCATATTGTAATTCTTGATTGGTAGGTGAGATTCCTAAAGCAGTCTTATAAAGTCCCCATACATCCAACCATTTATTAGGATCATGCACATAGGCATATAATCTTTTTCCCCCTAACAATCCAATCGGGTCTTGACTGACATACATTCCCTCTTGTGGCGAGTAATACCGGAATCTATTGTAATACAACCCTGTTTCCCTATCATGATACTGCCCCTGAAAACGAAACGGAGCAAAACCTGCATCGCCACTGCATTCTCTGACCTGTCCATAGGCACTCAACTCGATATCCCAAACCTTCTCGCCTGATGCATTGTATACCTCTTTGGGGCTAGGATAATCATTTTTAAGAGTTTACACAAAATTTATGAACAGCAAAAGCCTAATACCTGCTAGGCTTTTGCTGTTCATAAATTATCTGACAATTATTACGGAACTTATGAATTTGTTCCATTTGAGAACTACTATGCAACTATTGGATGTTGCATAGTAGTTCTCTGTACAGTTCTAATATTGTAATAGACGTATATCTATACATGTTACTACCAGAAGAATCAGTAGTTTTCAAGACCATTCTTTTGGTTCGATCTGTATTATTGATGGATCCTTTAAGTTTATCTTGTATAATAAATTATAGGAAGACTGAGCATATAGTTCATTGTTGACAACACTGATTTGGTAAAAAGGATTAGAGTTTAAGAAAAAAAGTGACCATTTAAAATCATTGTTTGTATCTACGCAAACAATAAATCCTTGATTTCCCATAGAGCCTTCTCCACCCATAATAGTATCACCTGTTTCTGTTTGCCATTTATTCGTAAAAATATCGATCTGTGTCCATAAGTCTTTATTGTATTTCTCTAAGCTATTAACAGTTGTATCACAAAATGGAATACAAAAATTCAATTGTTTTTCATTTTCATCTCTTACATAACAACTAAATAAAACTACACTTCCATCTTTGTTTACAAGGCAATCAAGCCCTCCTACTATTTCTTGTTCATTCCAATGTTGTATTATACTCTTGTCCATTATTTCTGATTTTATGATTAATTACAAACTATGGGTTTTGTTTTTGTCCCTGTTGGAGGCAGTTGTACTTTAGGAATCTCTTTACTTGGGCTGGAATATAACTTTTTCGCTAGATTTTTTCCATATGTGCCTCCACCTGGCATTGCATCTTCAGCCTTAACTTTAATTATTGGAACTTCTTTCAATCCTGCATTTTGAGCAGCCAATAATCTTCTGTTGTCTAGTGAAACAAGCTCACCATTTACTTCTACTACTCTTAATGCACTTGGAGTTGGATGGTTATCTGGAAATTTATTCCAATCCCATGTGCCATCTTTCATCGCTTTTTCATAGGTTAATGTTTGTCCCTTTACATAAGCTTGAGAGAAATTAAGCATGTTAGGATCAACCATTTCTGCTAAACCTAAAACATCTAGCCAAGTATTAGGATCGTGTACATAGGCATAAAAGTGTCTTCCCCCTAACAATCCAATCGGGTCCTGACTGACATACATTCCTTCTTGTGGCGAGTAATACCGGAATCGGTTGTAATACAACCCTGTTTCCCTATCATGGTACTGCCCCTGAAAACGGAAAGGAACAAAATCAACATCGCCACTGCACTCTCTGACCTGACCATAGGCACTCAACTCGATATCCCAAACCTTCTCGCCTGATGCATTGTATACCTCTTTGGGCGTGCCAAGATAGTCATTGATAATCGAATACCGAATATCTCCCTCTAATTTTGCCGCTGGCTTAAAGGTGCCTTCCTCAAAAATCCAGCTAATCAGCTTTTCGACAGGTTCCGTTCTGTCTTTGCTGATCTGACCCCATTCATCGACTACCGTTCTGGGTCGGTGGGCTATCTCATACGTCCACTCATGCAGTGGTGTGTTACCGTCCCATACCCAGCGGGTAATCTGTCCTTCAAAGATTTTGGCTGTTCTTCTTCCCAATGCATCGTACTCAAACCGGACCGTTTTGCGGTCAGGACGGATGACTTCTTTGAGCATCCCATTGCCCTGCCAGTGATAGTGCCAGCATTGGCCCTCTTTTTCTGTCTTCTTTATGAGAAAACCTTCTTCATCGTATTCATAGCGTGCGCCATTACGCTGCTTCAATTGTCCACCTTTGTCATAGCTTCGGTCACTATGATCTTTCTGAGAGAACATATTACCTACCTCATCGCGGAAAAAGTGCTCTGCATCAAATCCTTTGCCCAGCGCCGAAACCAGATTGCCAAATCCATCATAGTCAAATGAATGGACGGCCCCTGTGAGCATACACTGAATTGTTTTCAGTGTATCATTCACACTCCAGTGATAACGTTTGTGCCGATGCAGCCGCTGGCTTTTGTGTGAGGCTGAGTGTGAGTCTGGGCCAATCCCTCCTGAAGTATATACCCGGTGTTGCAGTGGTCTTCCGGCTGCATCATAGTCCCAGCTGCTATACAGATTTCCATTCAGAATTCGTTCTACTTCCTGTCCCAGTCCATTGTAGGCAAACTGTGCCTGCCAGGATGGGGAATCTCCCTGACTGGCGTGAAGTTCCTTTACCTGTCCCAGATCATCCCACGCCAGATCAATCTTTGCTCCCAGGTTGCTGCTTACTCCGATACGATACCCCAGGGCGTTATAGGCACTTTTTACCTGATAGCCATCCTGTATTTCTTTGAGTACCCGTCCGAGTACATCCCGTTCAAGGTGCAGTTCACTGGTTTCGTTACGGGCTGAAATCAGCTCCCCATTTTTATTATATCCATAGATTTCCCAGCTTCCATCGCTATACTCACTCCGTACTACCCGACCTGCTGCATCATATTCATAGTCAGTCCATCGTCCCCCCGGACGATCTACCCGAAGTACACGTCCTGCTGCAGACCGCTCATAGCGTCGCAACAGGCCATCGAAGCCCTCCTCTGAAATTATCGCTCCATCTTTGTTTCGCCCAAAGCGATAACGTTCTCCCTTTTCATTGCGAATCGAGAGAAGTTCTTCCTGTTTGTTGTAATCAAAATGGATGCGGGTTCCATTCTGCTCCCGCATTTTTAATTGCCCCATAGGCGTATAGGCAAAACGCACATGGTGGCGATGATCAAAGGCCTCTATTACTTCCTGGTAGGCATTGTAGCGCAGATGTACCTGATTGCCATCGGGAAGCTGCACGTCGGTAATGCGTCCCAGAGTATCATAACTGAATAGCTGTAGTTGTCCGTTACGGGAACTTTCCCGGCAGCGACCCAGCCTGTCATAATGCCAGCGATGAGAGGAACCATCCGGTAGCTGCACCTGGATCAGATTGTACTGTTGATCATATAACAGGCGAATTTTCTTGCCATCTGCCTGTTCCACTGCCTCAATCAGGTTGTCAGCATTATAATGGTACAAGGTTACGGCTCCATCGGGCGCAATACGGCTCAGCAGTTTTTTATCTTCATAAACCTGAATCTGATGGGCTCCTTCAGGGGAAGTGACCATCTTTAATCGCCCCTGCTCATCATAGTTATATCGCCAGACGCTGTTATCGGGTTGGGTCACTGCCTCCATTCGTCCCTGCTCATCATAGTGATAGCCTGTACGATGTCCATCCGGATCAATTACCCGGTACAATTCACCCCATGCATCATATTCGTACAGTGTTTTTCCTCCCATGGGAGAAGTAATCTGAGTACACTTATAATCAGGTTGATAATCATAACGGGTTTGGTTGCCTTCTGAGTCTGTCACCAGATTGTAACCTGGCTGATAGGATACCCAGCCTTCCAGTACACCCTTGTCTCCCCAGGTATGAATACATCTCGCCTCAGGCAGGCTATGTTCATAAGCCCAGTGAAACGAAACCCCGTTTCGGTCTGTCTTCCGGACCATCTGATGATTTTCGTAGTGAATGCGAGTGGTTTGCCCCAGCGCATCTGTGATCTCTACCAGATCTCCTTCCTCATTGTAAGCATAGTGGATCAGCAGTTGTTTTTCGCAATGTACATCTGTAATGCGTCCCTGTGTATCGGTATCTATATCGAGCAGACGATGGGCACTATCTTTAATTTGTACCAGGCGATTAGTACGATAGAAAAAGTGAATAGCATGACCTAATTCATTTTCTATACAGGTTAGCTGATAGTGTTTCTGGCTATATTCGGAAAGGGTAATACCACTAAAGGCATACTGTAGCAGATCAGTAGTAGCCTCAAAAGTATAACTCAGACGGCTGGCATGATCAAACAGAGTATAGAAGCTACCCTGATGTGAGTGAGCCTGATGAGTAAGCGTTAATTGTTCCGTGCGATTGAAATAACTTTCTCCCACAGACAGATGGTCAAATCCGGTAGCCCGGCCATCAGGTAACATGACTCCAATACCTTCTTCAAATACTTCCAGTTTCAGATCATAACACAGATGGGTGCCATGTCCCAGCCAACTACTTCGGGTACTGTCACTAAACCAGCTACGTTTCCAGATCAGGGGCAATGGTCCTGGTAGTTCAAAATCAGTTCCCCAGTAGCCCACACGTCCATTAATCAGATCAATGGGTTCAAACCCCCAATGACAAAATTTTTCACTAAGTCCGTTGGTGCACTTCATCTTTTTAAGGACAGACTTATTGAGTGCAGTCATGGCCTTTTTGAGTACTTTGCCTCCCACTTTCATCAATGCACCAAAGCCATAGCCCATCAGCAGGTTTTTAAGTGCACCGGCCAGATCGGGTACGTAAGGTCCGCCTACCATTACCGGAGGTCCGGAAGGAATAGGAATAGTCACACTGGTAGGAGCGAACAGGCTTGGTATGGGTTTGAATTTTTTGCCGGGCTGCATGCTGAGAGGAATACCTACATCATTACAGGTCATAAGCATATAGGTTGTAGGACTTAACCTGGAGCCATCGGCAAAGGTATTGACACTACCAAAAAAGTTTACACTTTCATCTGCAATCATGGGCATAAGTGCAAACGGTCCTGTACCCAAAGGAATGTGTTTGAGCATGAGTAGCTTACCACTTGTGTCACTGACACCTCTCTGCCGTCCGTTAATCAGGACAGTACCTCCTATAAAGGGCACATAATCCATTGGATCGATGACCAGTCCAATAAAAGGGTGCAGGGGATTAAAGGGGGGCAAGGTATTGAAATGCACGTCAATGCCTATAACCAGGGTGAAGTGCTGATTAGCTAATAACATATAGTTGAATGTCTTATGCGAATGGCTTTATAAACAGAAATAGAAAAAATGCTGACAATGCGGAAATGTATACCTGTAGTAATCACCGACAGGTATAGATTCAGCACAGATAAACCTATACAAACAGAAAAATCAGTCTGATACATTCAGATCTGTGGTTGTAATGCGATGTATTTTCCTTTTTCAGATTGTGCATATAATAACTCCTGCCAGTCAAGACCATAAAGCCTTGTTAATCGCTGATGGATCTGATCTGACTCTTCAAAGTGTTTTTCCTGGCGACATTGTTCATAATAGTCATTTCCCAGGAGAAGAAAATCGGAGGTTTTTAGTATTTCATCATCTACCTGAAGACTCATCTGATACCCTTTCTGAGTAAATATACCAACTGGTTCACTATTGCCGTTTTGCTTATAGAGTGCAGCTGTCCGGTAATAGGCCAGCATAGCCTGGAAGTATAGCTGATGTTCCTGAGCTAGTTCGCCCTGACGGCTCATCCATTCTGCTGCTTTGCTCCGCTGAGCAGACATGCTGTACCAGGCACTCTTATACCCATATAACTGAAGCAATACAGGCACTATGGCGGGATCTGTACTTTTTATAGCCGCTCTGGCAATCTGAATACCTCTGTCGAGCAAAGATTGAATGGCGGTTTCCTTTTCAAAATGCATCAGAAAACCGGCGTAAACCAGATACGCTGTTGCCATCATACTTTGACTTCCACTTTTCTGAGCTGCCAGTAATGCTTTTTCTCCCCATTCTTCCACCTGCTGCTGATTGTTGGAGGCAGTTCCCTTACCCATTTGAAAAAGGCACTGGCGAAACTGTATTTCCGGTTGATTGGGATCACCACTGGTTGCTGCCTCTTCCAGTGCCTGTGCTACATTCAGATCACCACATGGAATGTGTAGATAGGTATCCCGAAATTTTTTCTGAATTTGTTTAAATAAAGGCGTATTCAGTTGCTCTACCACCATTAGCCGGATTCCAGAATGGAGTTGAGGAAGTATGGTTTTGATCCAGATCGTATATCCTTCTACATGGGAAAGCAGACGAGGAATTAAGCCAAGTACCAGAGGTTGCTGAGCACTACCATATACCTGATAAAAACGATTGAGTAGCTCTATCAACAGGCTATCAGCATTTTGGGTATGCTGTATTTCTTGAGAGAAATAGTCAAACCCCCAGTCACTGGCAGATACCTGGCCGGATTCTACCCACATCTTTAGCCAATCCTTGATCAAATCAGCACTGAATGTTTCTACATCCTGAAAGGGTGTCAGTAAAACCACAAACAGTTCGGGCATACTACCCTGTACAGAGGATTCAATTTGGCAAAAGGCATTGAGCATCTCAGCCTCATCTTCTCCCATTTGCCAGCAGGCAATTTGCCAGGAAGGATTAGATGCTGTTGCTTTTTCCCATTTGTACTGCATTTTTTCCAGACAGCGGGCAATAGGAGAATGTGCGTTATGATCCATAGCCGATACTGGTTAGTTAATGTTTACAATTCCTCCTTTGATTGTGGTAATAGCTTGTCCCTGAAGGTCGATCATTACCCCTTGCATTTTCAGACTTGCATCTGCTGCCGTTTCTATACTGGGTGCATTCATCTTAAGTGTAGTGGTACTTTTGATGCTTGCCTCTTTGGTGGAACTGGCAGCCAGGCTACCTTTGCTTGTAACATTTATTTCTGCCTGTGCTGTAATATCTACTTTGGTATTAGCAGAGGAAATTTCCAGATCATTTTCTGCCAATACATGAATCTCTTTTGATTCTATAGTAAGTTTATTAGGTGCTTTGATGGTCATCGTGCCATCTCCATGCAGAATGATGGTGTTTCCACTTGGATCACTGACAGTGACACTTCCCTTATCATCATCCAAAGTCACTGTGCTTCCGCTTCGGGTAGTGAGACTTTTGGTTTTATTGCCCTTTCCGCCACCACTACCTATCTTTCCATGGTGGAGGCTACCCAATACAAATGGTGCATCGGGATTGCCGTCTTTGTAACCTACCATCACCAGATCACCTTCTTCCGGAATAAATACAAACCCTCTGTTTTTGGCTACTTTGTCACCATTACCACCTGCGTCGGGACTCATTACCCGTATCCAGTCGCTCATATTATCTCCATCCTGCCACTGAAACTGTACCCGTACCCGTCCCTGTTGCTGGGGATCATCGTTTTTGCGTACTACTGCCAGTTCAGGTTCGCAGGATGGTGAGGGAATGACCGGGGAAGGAATAATATGAACATCACCTGCTATGGCTTTGAAGTGACTAATGTATTTGCCTCCGGTACCAAGGTGATGTGTGATTTCTGTGATCAGGTATTCGCCCAGTTCTGTTTCTCCCAGCATGATCTTTACCTTGTAGCCTACAGACAGATAGGGAGTTTTACAATCTCCACTGATACTGAATGTTCCTGCTGCTGATACGGCTTTATTGACTTTAGCGGCCTGTTCCAGGCTCCCTGGAGTGCCTGCTCTTTGTATAGGTTTATTTTTGACAGGGTGAGAGAATAGGGTATCTGATTTCTCTACGGCCATATCTGCATAGTAATTGAGTCCGTCTACCTTTTGAGGGGACTGTTGTTTTAACAGTGTATCATCTGTACTCTGATAGCTTAGGTGGCTGAAATTCATAGGCAGCACCTGCATGTTCATCTGCAATCCTTCGATTTGGCGGGCATAATAGAGAGTATATTTGGGTAGCGAATCTGGCTTGCCCAAACATAGTTTCTTTCCATTGTAATAAAACCATTCGCCATACCAGGAACTAAGGCGGTTTAAAAAGGCAAATCCGGATTCCTGGTATTGAGCAGCATACGTCAGTTGCTGGGTATAACGAGGCTGGATAGCAACATCTAGTTTCCCTGCCAGGTTATCAGTTACCTCTTTGGCTATAGTCTGCAGATTCTTATTGTAGAAAGAGTTAAGATGAGGGCCATTATCCAGTAATATAGTCGGAGAGTAGCCACTTACAAGTATATCACCATTCAGTCCATTGGCTTCTATAAAAGAAATACTGGTGATAATACCCGTAAATTCAATTCTGTCTTCTTTGAGGTGAGAGCCTAAAATCGCCGTCAAATGCTTACCCAGCAGTTCCTGTGTCTGGTCAATACGATAAGCACGAGGTTGTTCCAGTTCAGCATGATATACCCTCAGCTGAAAAAAGTGATGTGTATTAAATGCCTGTTTTAATTCAAACGAAACAATTCGTTTAATCTGTTTGCCATCTACCAGAATTTGCCATTGCACCTGCTCATAAATACTTTCCATCGCTGCTGCAGATACTTCTTCCTGCGGTGTCTGAACTTCCTCAGAATTTGTAGGCGTCGTATTTTGAGTAGCAGATTGTTTCGACTCTGGCGATAGTACATTCTGTGTTGTATGTGACTTTTTAGGTGTGTTGGCAAGTACTTGACTACTTAACTGAATACCTGTTTGTATACCTTGCTGTGTTTGTTCTGGTATGTCAGTTTTCTGTTCTGTCAGTGAAACAGCTTTTTGTATGCCCACCTGCATAGCTTGTTCTTTGACCGTATCTTTGATCGCTGAGAGGGTTGGATTTTCTGGGTTGTGTGACGACATAAAAGATAAAAAAGAATGTTGGTTGATAGATAAAAGTTGTTGCTCGTGCTAAGTGGACTAATAGGGTTTTGTTGGGATATTCAGTGTCTGGTTGTAACGTTACTTGAGCAATCGTGTATAATCTGTCCAGTTCTAAAACCGGAAGGGGACCCAGTAATAATCCTTATTCAGAGATCTCTGCTTAACGATTTCAGGGTCATTGTAATAGGATCGTAATTTGGTATAATATTCAGACCATGTCTTGATTACTGTGTAGTAGGCAGAACCAGGCATTTTTCGTTTCTTTTTCAGATGTCGCATGGTATATGTGTGAAACAATGAATTGTCAGCATGATAGCCTGTAAACAAGTAGGTGATTTCTGACAGAGTGAGCCGTTTGGGTTTTCTGTCAAAGCGGATCTTCTTCTGTTTCTGGTACTTTTGAATCTCCTTTTTCAGGTGAGTATAAGCCTCTCTACGACTCATAGAAGCCTGTCTCTGCCAGGGTATGGCAAACCGATTAAAGTAAAAATGAAGATTTTCAAGTTCATCCATCGATACAAATACACCTGATTTACCATATACAGTAGAGTCAAAGAGGCTTGTTGTTAAGCGAACTGGTAAGGCATACATATCCAGGTCTGAATGCATTTGTCGGATAAATACTTCGGGCAAGGCTTCTGTATAGTTGCCAAAGTGATGGTGTAACCGTTTGTCTACATGGGTATAGATATTACCTACATACGAGTTGAAAATATTATCCAGTGATGAGATAATGCGTTCATTGTCCTGATATACCTGAGATAACAAGGTATCCAGGTATTGATTAACGGAAATAGGAGAGAGGCTTTGTAACTTATTTGGAAACAGAACCATGCTTTGCCACATACTATTTTTTGGATAATCCAGATAGAAAGACTGAAAGTCACTGGATTCTATCTTAAACTGATTTTCGCTTTTTACATCCTTGGGATTGGTTAGCATGCCCTTTTTCCAGGTTGATATCTGGTTTGCTAGCTGATGTACAATGCTTTTAGCATCAATGACAAAGTTGTTGTAGTCGTCAGATTGCCCACTATGTGTCTGTAATACAATCAGACGGGGTTTCACAGCGGTTAGTCGGTTTACTACAGACCTCCAGGTGGCATTGTCATTTTCGTTACTGGAGGTTGCTCCAATCACTACAATAATATTGGTTTCATTCTCTGTATTCCGTAAAAGCTCAGAAGCGTCTGCAAGACTTGTAAAAATCGCCTGTTTTTCTCGATTGGGACAATCCATTGCCTTGTTAAGCTTATCCTGAAAGAAGTTGACCAGAGAAACATAGTCGCCTGTAAGAGGAAGCTTTGTTTCTCCCATGCAATTATTTCGGAGTTCTTTGAGAAATACGGCTCCATAACGGACCTGCCGGAAATACGAAAAGCTATCCAGACGGATCTGAATATTTTGTAACACCGACAGTAACGGTTGTAAGGCTGATGCATCACCTCCTCCCCGGTTGGCATCTACAACAAAAACCAGGTTAAGATTACGGGCTTTTTTCTTGAGTTGTAGAAGTTTGGTATACGCAACTGTCGATCCGCCTACATTGTATACTTTGTTCAGATTTCTGTCAAATATATTGGTAAGGATTTCAGACTGCATCTGATAACGACTATTGATGCTGTCTGTCAGAGCGGTATAGGTTGGGAAGAGAGTTTGTACAAAGCGAGGGACAATATTGAGTAGACTGTCTTCCTGTCCTATCTGAGTTACTACCGCTGCACTATCAGACTGGGTAGCCAGAATGTCAATTGTATTTCCTGTTTTTGCTTTGTTATTTTGTGTAGCTGCTGCTACATTGTTTTTATAATAGGGTTGCCAGTAGGATCTTTCTCCCCAATGCGACAACAGACAGGCTGGTATCCAGCCTACCATCTCCACCTTGCCTGAGTCTGCACTCATTTGGCTGTTTTTTCCGATCAGAATGAATTTTTTATCATCAGAGGCTTTGTATGCATAGACAATGGAAGAAACCGGAAGCTTTTGAGAAATGGTACTGGTGAAATCTGGTGAATTGTATATTTTAACCTGATTGCCTTCAAAATAGCGTTTGGGATTTTCAAATATCTCTGTGTAGTTGTTCCGGATTACAGTAATAAACTTGGCGTGGTGTTTATTTTTCAGTTCAACAAAGGCACTGCGGCTCATCAGCAATTGTGAACGGTGAACCCAGCCCGCATCTTCCATTTCTTTCCAGTTGGAGACAAGCCGGAACCACTTGCGAACGCCTACTTTAGGATTGTATTTCATCAGGTGTATGTAATCACCCTTGGTCTCAATCACATAAAAAGCATCCATGAACCCATACATCTTCAGCCGGATGTCGCTTCCGGGTTCTACATACGAACTATTTTTCTCTCTGTCAGAAAACACGAGCCAGCGTTTCTCAAGAATGAGTCCGTTGCCAAGTTTTGTTTTGCTGATATCATGGTCGTCCAGATTATATAAAACGCCTTCAGGAGTTTTGTATAGTCGTGTAGATCGTTTGACCTGACCCATAACAGAAAAGCTGCACAACTTTTCCAGTATGAGACAGACGATGAGAAGGATAAGTACATTTCTCGTATATGTAAATACGGGCTGAACTTTCATTTAGGATACTTTAAAATGTAGACAGGATGAGCTGGTTTCTGAATTTGGTTGTTCGTGGTTTGTTTTAACGGTAGTGTACTACGTGGTTTGTTATCTGAGTGCACTTATCTGTTCCTGCTTTTGCTGATTAATTTCCAGCTTGGTGACACAGGAAAATGCGGTGTCAACAGTTACTTTAGCTTGCTGGATATATACATGGTTGTCATAATGCAAGCCACTGCAGTAGCTAAAGAATTCATTGAATTTCTGACCATTGATTACAACAGGTATTTTCTCGTTTTTACATAGATACTTGTTGACCAGATAGTAATAATGTTGTCTGAAGTTTTCGTGATTGGCAATCTTTTGTAATCTGTATTTAAAGTCTTCATCCAATGCTCTGAATTTATCATCTACGCTGCTGGTATCTCCCAGTGCTCCCATAAAAGAGGGTGTAATGGTGATAGGATACCGGATAGGATATTGATTAATGTCTGTATGTAGTTCTATGATGTAGGTACCTGGTTGATCATAGGCATGGAGTACAAAAGGATCTTTGGCATCTTCCTGCTTGTTGTCTCCAAATGTCCATCTGTACAGTTTGGCTCCCACTCCCTTGACACGAAAGACCAGATTTTCATACTGCATAGCTTCTGTCGGACCTTCAATTGTCAGTATTGTATCTGACAGTGTGTGCTGTACAGTACGGGCTACTACCTTGACATGAAAGGTGTCAATGTAACGATCATTGATAGTCAAGGTAACAATGTAGTTACCTGGATTGCTGTATCGGTAATGACCACTTTTATCAAATGCAACCACTCCATCTCCAAAGTCCCAGCGCCATCTTTGGGCAAAGCTGGTCTGGTCGACAAACTGCAGCGAATCTGTGAGATACATTCGTCTGCGACTGATGTCCGCTTCAATGTCATAGCTGGATGGATACAATACCCTGGCCAGCCATACGCCACCTGCCAGTGTTGCAATGACAATGAGAGAGATATAAAATTTCCTGTCAGCTATAATAAGGCTCATACATCGTTAGAAAGTGTTTGCAGAAATGGCTTTTATCGGTTCCCGATCCGGGAGTTTTCCATCAGCTTTTTCTGATTGAGTAAATCCTGTTTTTGTTTGAATCCTATTTCACAATCGCCCAGTTGCTTCTCAAAAAACAGAAGGTTCTGATTGGTTTTGGCAAGAACGAGTTTGTCTTCGTATTGCATGGTTAAAAATGAAGCAGCTTGTGTAAAACCTACTTCTCTGAGATCTCCATTACCAGGATCGTAATAGCTTCTCAGATCTTTGATAGATCGTTGAATGTCACGTTCCAGAAATATCTGGCGAGTATTACCTGACATTTGCAGGATCCGAGAATTGACCTGGTTAATAAACTCGGCAGCTTCCTGTTGCTGTTTCTGAAATGCTTTACCTTCTTCCAGTTTCCTTTTAGAAAGTTTGTAGTCGACAGAAGTAGCCATAAAGGAGTTCTTAAATAACAGGAAGGCCAACGCACTCATGGCTATCAGGTAGATAAGCAACAGATTCAAAAATGACATTCTCCTTTCCTTTCGGGTAAGGTTTACATTGGCTGGCATAGTAATGTCTTAGATCTTATTTAAAGCGAACCGGATTGTAGTCAACCTTCTTTTTTGTGTCACTGTATTTGTTCATACAGTCATGGAGTGACTTCTTCAGAAACTCTTCCCGAACAAGCTGACTATTGATGCTGTCTTTGCTCATCAGCATGGGATTAACCAGATTGATGAGTTTACGATAAAGTAAAAAATGACTGGAATCAGAGGTTTGAATAAATTTCTCTATCTGTTCTTTCTCGTACGAAATACGTGTCTGCATAAAAATACTGTTCTGAATCTTGTCTGTATTCAGTAGTGACATATCATACAGAAGAGAATCAATTTTATGACTGAGTATAATCTGCTTATTCTGTATCTCGTCGTATTGATCTAATTGGTTGGTTGTTTCACTGATTTGTACTTCTCTGGTTTGAATCAAAAAAAATACACTCAGCACAGAAACCCCCAGAAGTATAATCAGATAAAGTATAAATACTCGGAACCCTCTTTTTACTTCGTTGTCATTCAGCGGTTTCATGTCTCGGGCTTTTCAAATCAATTAAATAGCACAGATATATCTGGCAAACAGAAAAATGCAGCAGGTAATACAGCTTGTATACCTGCAGCACAAATAATTATCCTTGCTGATACTCTGTGTTCCAGGTTGAGTTTTCGTCTTCTCCTTTGTGGCCATCCAGTTTGATTACAAAGCTTTTGGCTGGAAAATAAGGTGTAATATGAATATCCAGCAGGACACGATCTTTTTGTTTTTCATCCCGCTCAAAACGCATGATTTTGAAACGTTCGATGAGTTTATCAGGACCTTTGATTCCATCCAGGAAAGAAACAATCTGACCACGTAGTTCAGCTTCAGCTTTGCTGTTCCAGTTTTCAAAAGCCCGTCTGTTCAGGAAGTCAAACAGCACTTTTGTGATATAGTCAAATACCCGTACCACGGAATAGGTTTGCAGGCCGAGATTATCTCCGTTAAAAAGTGTTTTGGCAGAGAAGGCCATTACTTTTCCATATTCAGATACCATTGGTACCAGACCAATTTTTTCGAGTTGGGAAATCTCACTTTTCTGCAATTCAAAGCGAACAGCATCTACTTCATTGATGCCTCCATACTTTTTACCCGCTGCCACCTGAGACATAAGGGTGCTATAGATTTTACCTGCCAATGAGGAGGAGCCCGGAATAAATACATGTTCTTCTTCACCTACTTCTTCTGCCCGTCCACGGCCTACCAGGTAGTTACAGGTCATGATTACATTGCTACGATATACATCACCTCCGGTAAGATTAGCTGAGGTAAACATTTCAATGACATCATCTGGCTTGTCAAGGTCTACAAAGTCTGTTACCAGCATAACTTTGTTTTCATTGGCGATTTTTGCCCATTTTTCCAGAATCTTGTTGCTACCGAGGTAACCAGGTAGTACACACAAAGAATAGTTTTCGCGTAAGTCCAGCTTATCGTAACTTCGCTTAAATTCAGCGGATATATAGTCTATGAAACGTGGATTATCCAGATCGGTCAGTTGCTCTGTGTTGGCATTGATGATCGTAACATTATTGACTTTATCCAGTTCAGAGTTTTTGTAAAATTGGGCTACAGTACGATAGCTTACTTCCAGATCATGTGTCCGGTTCAGTGTTTTCTTTAGATTTTTCTTCAGTGTATGATCTGCAATTTCTGCTTGTTTATTGCTTTCATCAATCATATCCGCTACTGAGTCAGCACTTTGCAGTAATTTAAGCCAGGTATCGAGTTTTTTCTTTAAAGCCTGGCGTTCATTTTTCTTTTCCGGATCAGAAAGAAAGATCTGCTTGCGTGCTTTTCTTTCGGGATTCAGGTTTTGTACTCCGTCAATGGTACTTTCCAGAAAACTGAAACCACCGGCTTTGGCTAGCTTTTTAACTTCATTATCTAAGTTTTCGGGAGCAAGTTCCTGTGTATAGGAATAGTTATCTACGACAGAAGTAGATGTCTGTAAATTGGCCATAACTAAATAAAAAATATCTTAAAAGTGATGAAACTGAAAAAATGCGAGAAGAGTCAAAAAAATGTACTGGTATAATGACTATTACTTACTTAATTCTCTTCCTGATCCAATTCATTCGAAAGGGCTTGTAATGCATGTGTAAATGCTGCTCTGGTTTCAGGATTTTCCAGAATAGCTTTCAGTACCTTGTTCGATTTGAGTTGCTTCACAATTTTAGCATACTGATCTTTCTGTATGTTTAAGTCTTTTAAAAACTCGCTTTGTTCGGTGATATTTCGGGCTGTAAAGTCCCCTAGGTGTTTGAATTTGAGATGTTCATTTATGGTTTGCCCATCCTGATCTTCAAACTCAATATTGACATTGGGTTTAAAATAGTTAAATACATCTTCAACCGTTTTAAGGTCATATACAGCTTCAGGATTAAGAGGGTCTTCGTCTGTCAATTTTTGTGCAATAAGCGTTTTATTGCCTTGTATTTCCTGAATGGCTTCAGATGCATCTACTTTAACTTCGTTACCTCCGATACCATAATTGTACAATCCTGATGACATAGTAGTAGTGTTGATTGGGTTTATACTAATTGATTTTTGTTCTTCTTTCGTTGTGGAATCTGCGTTGTCTAAACTACTAGTTTCATTTTTATTTATTTTTAGCGCTTTTTTTATGAAACTAAATAGCTTTAGCATTTTGGTTTTGTATTGGTTTTTAGCTTGTAGATGTATACTTGTTGATATTTATTTTGTAGTGATTGTTACTATCGGTAAAATTATAGGCTTTTGATATCGATTGAAACTGACTTTAGGAAAATACTAGGGATTGTAAGTCTTTAAATGAAAATGAAAAAGTGTAAAATTGATTAGTGTATAAGAATGAAGATATGTAATTAATTTGATTGTTACTTATGTCGTTGTGTTTCAATGAAGTTTTCTTTGGAGTAGTATAAGTTTTGAACAGATTATAGATTGTAAAGACTGTTCTTTTAGCTGTTTTTTATGTAAATAGATATGTGTATATATCAAAAATGCGGTGTAATAAATATCTGATATAGTGCAGGTAAATACTGTTTATATTTAATAGTTAATGTTTTGGCATTTTACTGTAACTATTTAGTGAGATGTGATTTAACTCTGTTTTTAGGTGTAGGATTGGTATACTGAAATATTTTTATATTATTCTTTTTCGATTCTTAATCTATATTTAAATCAAAACAGCCTTAATTATATATAATTAAAGCTGTTTTGATTTGCTGTTTTATTGTATATTATAGAGTGAGAAATAATATAGTATGATACTGTAGAAATTGTTTATTTTAATCTGTAGATACAGATTGCCACAGAAGTTCTTCATTTTTATAATGTAATATTACCTTGTCTCCTTTATTAATTTGGCCGGCTATGAGCTTTCTGGAAAGAGGTCTTCGTATCTGATTGCGTATAATACCTGAAATTGGTCTGGCGCCATATTGAGGGGTAAATCCATTGGTAGCAAGATGCTTTTTTGCCTCTGGTGTTAATTCCAGTTCAATACCCATTTTGTTAAGTGTGGAAAGGAGAGATTGTATCTGAACTTCCAGAATGCGTACTACATTGTTTTCATTGATAGGAGCAAAGGGAATAATTTCTGTAAGTCTCCCAAGAAATTCAGGGCGAAAATGCCTGCTCATAATTTCGAGTAGTTCATTTTGTTTAGGCATCTCCTGATTGTTGAATTTTTCGACAATCCAATCGCTACCGATATTGGAGGTGAAAATGATCAGCGCATTTGAAAAATCACCTTCTTTGCCCAGTTTGTCATGAATAACCCCTTCATCCATGATTTGGAGGAATATATCAAAGACAGAGCGATGAGCTTTTTCTATTTCGTCAAACAGTACAACTGAATAGGGATTCTCCCGAATTTTATTTACCAGCATGCCACCCTCTTCATACCCTACATAGCCTGGGGGCGCTCCATACAACAGTGCAGCCGAATGTTCTTCCTTGAATTCAGACATGTCAAACCGGATCATGGCTTTTTCATCGTTAAATAAAAACTCTGCAATGGATTTTGTGAGTTCTGTTTTACCTGTACCCGTTGGTCCCAGTAAGAAGAAGGAGCCGATAGGTTGTCCCGGTTTATTGATGCCACTCCGATTTTCTATGATTGCATCTGTGATGACTTTGAGGCCATGATCCTGTCCGATAACCCGTCGTTTCAGGTATTCCTCCATATTAATCAGGCGTTCTTTTTCCTGGGATTGAATCTTTCCAATAGGAATACCGGTTTTATAAGCAACTATAGCAGCGAGTTCGTTTTTGTCTACCTGTTCGAATTTTTGTTGAGATAGTGTATGTAAATCTGAGAGTTTCCGGGTCAGGTATAGTTTGATTTCCTCTGTTGTTTCCAGATTTTTAAAATCTGTTTCGTCTGTTAGCATACCAAGCAGTATAGGACTGATTCTGTTTGTCAGTTCATTGTGAAGCCACTTTAACTCCCTGGCTTGTTCTGTTTCAGACCAGTCTGTATTATTACAAATAGCTTCAAATTGTTGCTGAAGCACATTAATATCTTTACTGCTGGTTTCTCCGGTTAGTTTAATCGAAGCCATTGTCATGTCAAGCAGATCTAGAGCGCCATCCGGCAGGTGTTTATCTTTCATGTAACGTTTAGACAGTCGTATACATTCTGCGAAGGATTCTCTTTTTACCACTATCTGATGGTGTTGTTCATAGGTCGGAGATGCAATTTCAAGTATTTTTATACAGGTAGCCTCGTCTGGTTCCTGCAAGGTGATGATTTCAAAACGTCGGCTGAAAGCTTTGTCTGGCTCTATGGTTTTTCTGTAGTCTTCTATGGTAGTTGTACCAATAAAAATAATTTCATTGCGGGCTAGTTCGGGCTTCAGCAGACTGGCAATGCCTGTGTACATAGGATTTTTTGTATCGAGGAGTGTATGAAGTTCCTCAATCAGTAATATTCCCTTACCTTGCCTTTTTATTTCTGCAATCACCTGTTGCAGGCGATCTTCTACTTCTCCTTTATAGGTTGCCCCGGCTGCCAGACTACTGAGGTTTAGTTCGTATAGTCCTATTTCCTTAAAAAGGAGAGGGATGTTGCCTTTACTTATATTTTGTGCAAATCCCTCAATGAGTGCAGATTTGCCAACGCCG
The DNA here is from genome assembly GCF_030068545.1 of Xanthocytophaga flava. Taxonomy (NCBI): domain Bacteria; kingdom Pseudomonadati; phylum Bacteroidota; class Cytophagia; order Cytophagales; family Rhodocytophagaceae; genus Xanthocytophaga; species Xanthocytophaga flava. The sequence continues at coordinate 205,956 of NZ_JASJOR010000011.1, forward strand.
GGCTCTCCTAAAAGTAGCACATGCGACTTGTTTCTGCGGGAGAGAATTTCAATCATCATCCGAAGTTCCCTATCTCGTCCAATGATAGGGTCGAGTTTGCCTGCTGCTGCCAGTAAGGTTTTATTCTGACAGTATCGGGTGAGAGCATCTGCTTTTTCAGATATCAATCCTGTGTTTGTTGAGGGAAGAGGAAAGTTGGGGGGCTGCGAGTTTCTTTCAAGAAATGGAGCAAGGATATCTTTTTCTTTGAGAGGAAATGTTTTGAGTTGTTGAGAAGAAAAGCCTAGATGTGGCTTACACAAAGCTGCCAGCAAACAAATAGCTGTTGTTTCTTCCAGTCCCAGTTTTCCCCGAATTGTATCCGCTTCATCCAGTACACTTAGGGCAAGTGTACTCATCTCTGCATGTCCGGTTTTTAGTTGTTTGGGTAGATCCTCCATACGTACTTCTGCCCATTCAGTGATAAAATACGGATCATGTCCCAAAGAAGAGACAAATCCTTTCAGACTTGTTTCGTTGTGCATTGCTGCCCGTAAAAGGTGTGCCGGTTCTATATATTCATTTTTGTATTCACTGGCATAGCTTTGTGCTATGTGAATAATCTGTTGGATAGTATCAGAATAGAGAATCGTATTCATGCTGGCTTGATATAGAGATTGATGATATAGATGGTTTTTAGAAACAACTATAATGTTGATAATCAGATATATGAAATATGTCTGTTGCTGACTTGAAAAGAGAATGAGAAAAAAATAGTCCTAAAAAAATATATATTACTAATGAGTGGTTTTTTGTTATGGCAATTTTAGAATAAATAGGGGTTTAGTTTCATTTTAAAAATTGAAAATACTTGCCTTGTAATGAAATGTGTGAAAAATAAGTTTCCGTTTCTATACTTAAAAATAAAACTATAACTATGTTGGTGATTTATATATAGGAGCCTTGTTAGTAAAGAAATATGCTGTTAGATAGGCTTTTTAATGCTTTTTCTACTGAATGGCAATCTAGAGTTCTTTTGTTTTTTATTATAAGATAATAGAATTTATCTGTCTGTTTGGATCGTTATAGGTGTGTTTTAATAGCATTATGATTTAAAATTGGTATTTTGATTTGATACTATTGATTTACAGTATTATACATTGGATATATATAGGGATTTTAAATAAATGTATTTTCTATATATAGATAAAAGTGTAGTTATTAGTCTGAATGTATAGAGGTAATATTTTCATATACTGTAAGTAAACTACTACCCGATTCCATAAGAAATAGGTTAAATACCATAGCTTATGTATTTAGTATCCAAAATATGCATTTGTGTTGTTTCAAAATTTTGGTGTGTTTTAACATCAGTTAAAGCTATGCATACATAAAGATGGACTCAATCAATGAAATTTCATCTGATTATAAAGTAGAACAAATTGCAGCTCATTTGTTTGAATTGTTGGGAGTATTAGATCCTATTATTGTTCAGAGAAAGAGCTCAAGTTCTCGTCCTTACAATAAGGATATAGCAAGAATATACAACGACACATCCGAATTTGATTTGTCTACCTTATGGATATTTGAGACACATCGAATGCGGATCTATGATTCTCTTCCTGAAAATCTTTTTCATGAACCAACACTAGGTGCTGTTTTGAGTACAGAAGAGGAAATTATAGAGCAGATTCGCAGAAGAAGGGATGAAGCACAGGCCGCTAATCAGTTTTTTGCTCCATTCGAACAGGAGCTGTCTTATCTGACTGTGGTGATGCATTTTATTGAAAATAAGCTTGGGCAGGTAGTAGCGCCTCCTGTTATTGACATTTTTGCACACTACTGGCCTTTTTTAAAAGAAATCGATTCTGTATCGGCCATGATTTTTTTGTATATCCTGCCTTTTCTGCATAAGGTCAGAGGAAACTATGCCTGGATGGAGAAATATCTGTCTCTTTTTATCGGGGCTCCTGTGCAAATCAGAGAAGAACAGAATAAAGTAATTCCTGTAGAAGAAGGCCAGTCCTATTATGTTCTTGGAGAGCAACATCTGGGAGAAGATATGCTGCTGGCAGGTAGCTTCTATGATGGAGAGATTGATATTGTCATAGAAATAGGACCTGTGAAAGCTGACAAGGTTGACGAATATAAGACTGGAGCCAGCTTTAATGCCATTCTGCAGGAGATTTATCGGTTTTTTATTCCTGTTACTAAAAGATATCGCCAATATGTGTTTGTAGAAGAAGAAAACCGGGGGTTTGTATTGGGAGGTTCTGATTATAGTACGCTTGGATTTAGTTCATATTTGTAATGAAGCTGTTTACACAAATTTTAAAGAAGCGAAAAGAGCAGGTTTTAGAGCGAACCTATTAGGCTATGGGCCGAAAAATAGGTGAAGGTGCAGCCTATGTGTTTTAGTTCTTAAAGAACTTTAATACTATCTGCCTTTGCAGCCTTTATAAATTTGTTTAAACAGCTTCAATATAACAGATTGTATTTTTTTGACTTTAAAATATCTGTACAAAAATAATAATTGTTTACATGGTATTCTGGCCCTTTTTTTTGAAGTATTTGCTACTTCCTATTATTGCTCTCTTGCTGATTATTCCAGCCTGGTTACTTAAAAAGAAAAATGCAGTGCTGGATAATAAAACGTTGATTTTATTTGTCCTGCTCTCTGGTGCAGCAATAGGTATTCAGGGTTTGTGGGGAATCATAGGCGATGTTTTTTCACCTTATTATTATGTTCTGGCTCAGGCTGTATATCTGATAGGTGGTGTGCTATATGTACAGGGTTTGGCAAGGTTCATTACGAGTAAGTTAAAAACCTATGTTTTAATTACTGAGATAGTGGTTACATTGTTGGTACTCATAGCCGGGATGGGCATCTTTTCTATACTATACAATCTTTTAAGTCCGATTTCCAATGGTTTACTCGCTTCTTCGTGTTGTCTTGCCATCGTAATTCCCTTGTTGTTTTATTGGACATATCTGGCGTATCTGCATATTCCTGTAGATATCTATAAAATCTGGCAGTATAATCCTGCTATCGTAGACCCCAAAAAGCTGGAAAGTGTAGATTTTACGAAACTAATGGTGCTGGAGCTGGAATTTGGTCGGAATATTCAGGATGAAGAACGTATAAAAGTACAGGCAAAAGCACAGGCAGCCATGAATTTTGGAGAGTGGTTTGGCATCTTCATTGAAAACTATAATCGCAAATTTCCGGATAGCCCTATTGTGGCAGAGAGTGAAGATGGAAATCCGCATTCCTGGATCTTTTATATACAGCCTTCCTTTTTCAGAAAACGCAAATACATAGATCCTGATTTTAGTATTCAGGAGAATCGTATTCGGGAGCGATATACCATTATTACCAAACGAGTTACTAACAATCAGGTATGAGCATACAAAAAAGATATCCGTCTGTTAACTGGATAGATGGAATGAAAATTACCCGGCAGCATCTGGTAGATACTGAGAATTATATCATGAATCAGTTGTATGATACATTCTCGGCACAGATTAACCAATTCAACTATGGACTTTTGCCAGCCAGAGGATTAGGTGACTATCTGAATGACTTTGTAGTGGAGAATAAGATAACCAAAGAAGTTGAGATTTCGCTTAAGACTTGCGATGCTATTACACTAAGTGGATTACGTATTACTATTAATAGTGAGATAGTAAAAGATGGTTTGGTATATAAGGCCTCGTACTCTGGAACAGGGGGAATTGTACATGACATAGATAAGGTTTACTATGTTGCTATTGTTATCAATCCCTACGATCGCCAGCCTATAGGAGATCTGGACCCGGTAGAGATTCCACCCAGACATCCTTATACTATGCCAAAGGTTGGCCTTACGTTGATGAGCAGTGAAGGTGTCAATACTGACAATACAGGTGGCTATTTCTTGATCATAGGAAAGGTAATACGAAAAGCAGATGGATTTTATAAGGATGCTGGTTTCATTCCACCCTGCACATCCATCCGAAGTCATCCGTTGCTGGTACGTTATTATGAAACCTTCGGGAGTATCATGAATGAAATTCAGTTGAATGCAATCAGTATTGTGCAGAAAATAAAAAACAAACAACAGAAGTCGGAGTTGGCTTACAATATTCGGATGTTGGTTGATGTATTGCTTCAGTACATTGCCCAGACCTACTTCCGGTTTAGGAATGTTGCCCATCAGCAGCCACCTGTTTATTCCATAGAGATTTTTTCGGCACTAGCTAATATCATGTATACTTCTCTGAATACTATGTCAGAGAAAGATAAGGAAGAAATGCTCAAGTACTTTTATGAATGGTGTGATGTGTTGCCAAGCAATTTTGAGAGTCAGTTGGTTACTTGTGTAGGTATACGTTATGATCATTTGAATGTAGGACAGATGATGAGTCATATAGAGCGGATGCTTCAGAGTATTTCGCTGATCGTGAGTCGTTTGAATACACTAGAGTATATTGGCCAACATAAGGAAAACCTGGTGGTGAAAGAAGAGGTAGTCAATCAAACTGCCAAAGAAAAAACAGGTTGGAGTATTCTGGACTAAGATTCTACCAAACAACTATTTTTCGAGAACTATATAGCTATGCATTCCAACTACCTGAAGTTTCCTATCCGGTTTTCAAAGATGCTGGAAGGAAAAGAGCTGGATACCTGCCTGGATACAGGTGACTCTATAGCACAGTATTTACAATTGTTGTTGATCACAAGGCCGGGTGAAAATTGTTTTGATCCTCAATTTGGATGTGCAATCTGGGATATGGATTTTGAACTGATTGTCAATGAGGGAACCTGGAAGGAAGGTTTTCGGCTAGCTGTTGCAGATGCGATTGTCCGGTACGAAAAACGTCTGGAAAATGTAAGAGTAGAGATTTCCATTGAAACAGTAGAACGTCATATAGGGGTTAAAAAGCGTCCCGAACTACGACGAAAAGCAATTGTATATATTCGTGCCAATATGGTACAGACTGGTGAACAGTTTACATTTAGTACTGAGTTATTTCTAAGTCCTTTGTCAGTGAATTAAAGGACAGCTAATAGTTCAGATAGACTATTTTATAGTAGAAATTAGTAAGAAGATATGGTATTGATAGGTAAGCAAGTTTCCAAAGAAGCAATAAATAACAGATTGCTGAAAAATGCCGCACATTTTTGGGGTGTAAAGAACATACATAGTCTGGATCCTTTTGTCAGACTTTTGATGGAAGCTTTGTCCAATGAGTTATTTAATGCTTATAATGACATTCAGAATACAGAGTCCCGGATTCTGGAACGCATTGCTCGTTTGCTTACACCTGATATGTATGTATCTCCAAGGCCTGCCCATGCTATTGCCTATTTGCGTACCCGTGAAGCAGGACAGACACTTCATGCGCATAGTCAACTGGGATTTCAGAAAAAGGTACAGGTGAAGGAGACTGGGTTGAATTTTACTGAGTATCCGGTAATTTTTACGCCTGTTGATTCAATTCGGTTATGGAATGCAGACGTAAAGTATTATGCCTCAGGGTCTACACTATATGGGTTTGATGAGCAACGGAATAAAGCTATCCAAGGATTTACAGATAATCCCTTGCCTTATCAGTGTGCTTGGGTGGCTTTGTCTGTCGATCCGGAAGAGCATCTAAAGAATGTATCTTTTTATGCCTCGTTTCAACCAGATGTGGATGACTGGATTTATACACTTCTACCTGTTGCTTTCTGGAAGACATCGGATGGCAAAGAATTAACTGTTAAGCCGAATTTATCATATGTTTCATCTGAAATAGGTGCCGGGCAAACAATAGAATCTGTTTTTTCGGATTATGAGGTGATGAAGATGCTTGAGAACGAAGTGAAAACAATTTATGGTAAACAATTTATTACGATAGAAGACCTTGATAAAATTTGGCAAAATCCCGATCCATATGCAGTGCCGGAAGCGATAAAGGAACGATTTGCTATCGTGAATTCAGGAAATCAGGAGCCTCTGGTGTGGTTACATATTGAATTCCCTTCTTATTTTTCGAGCGATATTTTGAATAGTCTTTCCCTGAATATCAATGCTTTTCCTGTGATGAATCGGAAGCCAAAGTTGTATTTCCATTCAATCAAAGAGATCAACAATGTAATTCCTCTTATTCCGGAAGCGTATGAAAACTTTCTTTCTGTAATTTCTGTGTCTGATGATAGAAAGAGGGAGTACTTCAATATTCCTCAAGGGGCTTCAGATATTGGCAAAGGACATTTTTCAGTTCGGTATGGTGGGGTAGAACGTTTCGATGAACGCAATGCCAGGGAGTTTATCAGTTATTTAACGGAATTGCTTCGGGATGAAGTGGCTTCTTTTGCTGCCTACGGAAAAGATTTTGTTGCCTCTGTAGTAAATGAGTTGACAAAGAAAATAAAAATGATTGAGCAAAAGGTGGAGAAAGATCCTAATAAAAACTATGAGGTACCTACTTACATCTTTGTGGAGCCTATTGACAATGCGGCTCAGACAATGGAAGTATACTACTGGCTTACCAATAGCTTGCTGGCTAATTCTATTCGGGCAGGAAGCCGCCTGTTGCGGATTTCTGTGCCTGTAGCTACTATAGGTGATCCTGTATTGCTCACCACTACAAGGGGAGGAAGAACCAAGTTACAATCGTTTGATCGGGTTCATGCTTATAAATATGCGTTGACTACCCGCAACAGGCTAGTGACTCAGGAGGATATCAAAAATTTCTGCTTTTATCATCTGGGCAATCAAATAATGAGAGTAGATATCCGAAAAGGACTACAACCTGGAAAGCTAAGCAAACAGGGATTAGTTGCTACAGTAGATGTTATATTGTTTCCTTCAGAAGAAATAGAGGTTTCAATAGATGGCTGGAAGGTGATTTGCTTAGATTTATTGAATCAGTTGGTTGCACATAGCATGGATGGAATCCGCTATCGTGTAATGGTTCAGTCTGATATAAACCAGGTAATATTGACCTGAGTCTGTTGATATATAGCTGAAAGTCGTACATTGCATTGTTTTGGTAGAAATCTCAGACAATGCAAAAGGAAATCTGTCTCATTCATGCATTTACTGCAAAAGAATCGTTTGGATTGGAGCTGGTTGAGGCCTATAGACTGGCATCTGTAGAGTTGGGCATTACATTGCATTTTACAGATATCCATACTCTTGACTTTGACCCTTTTATCTATCCAGGTAGAGCAGCCTATGAATTAGAAAGTGATTTAAAAGACGTTATAAAGTCTATTGTTTCTTCTCGTCACCTGGCTATTTTTATGCCTGTATATCAAGCCTATATACCCACATTAAGTCAGGCATTTTTCAATAAGATTTTTCAGACAGATTCTCTAGGGCGACTTCCTGCTCAAATATGGGGAAGTCATCCTGGATTGTCTCTCAAAACTGCCCGCATTATTTCTCTGCTGGATCATTACAGCTGGATGGAATTTAAAGTGGAACGAACAACTCAATATCATCCACTTAAAAAATCTGTTCTGGAAATCCTTGATTTTGGCAAAGTATATACTACAACCATTCCACCCTATTACAAACATGCCAATTCTGATTACCGTGATAAATGGGTAAAGAAGATAAAAATACTTGTTGAAAAAACATTCTAACTACTTTCCTTCAATAGTTATGTCAAAGTAGCTGGCAATATTTCCATAGTTGTTATTTCTTTTCAACTGGTATTTGTTAACGATTTGGTGTTTTTGTATTGGTATTAACTAGGTTTATTATCTATTGTTCTAAGAGAATTCTTTTTTTGATTGTTACCTGTTATTTATTTGGGTAATTTTTTTGATTGTTTTGCTACTTTTTTGCTCTTAATCTTACCTGCTTTTAAAATTTTTATTGATGAAAAGTTACTACTTGATTTCTATTCTCTGTTTTTGTCTATAAAATAGACGGGTTGGTCGACTTTAGTAAGCTTTTCATAAATGACTATGAGTAAATAGATTGACTGTACCTTAGGTAAAATAAGCGTTTAATAAAATAAATATTTGTATGTTTTTTTATGGAAGGTAACCGGCTTATAAGCGTAAAAAATATTTTTTGTAATGTCGTATCTTACTGTATTGTTATCTCAGAGCATTTGTAAATGTGTGATTGAATTCTCAAATTTGATACACAGTAAATCAATATTAATCACTTAAACATTTTACAATTATGGCTTTTCAAGCAAATGCAGAATGGAATGGAAGTAAATTTGTTGTCGAAAATTTACGTTGGGGAGCGTCCAGACAAATTGCGGCAGACGGAATGGTTTCCTCTGGTTTTCAGCAAGGTTTGGTACATTTAACAGTACGAGTAACAGAAGGAGATAACACCTTCGAGAAAGCGGCTAATAACCCGCATAAGCCCGTAGACTCAATCAAGATCAATCTGAAAAAAGCTACGGAAGATGCTACTTTGCAAAAAGTAGAATTGAAAAATGCTTATCTGGTAGATGTTCGTGAAGAATTTGATGCCAATAATTCATCACCATTGTTGATTACCTATACATTTTCATGCCAGACACTGAAAGTAGACAGTGCAGAAGTTACCGCTGCTACAGACTGGTCAAAGATCTAATAAAGATCTATTTTTTCAACTGTGGTCCCCTGTAGATGGTTTTCCATCTCAGGGGTTTTTCTTTTTAGAGAAGTATATAGAAGATAGCCATATAAGAACAATTCTGCTAGTTTTAACGTACGTACTTTAGTATTGTTGTGTTCTCATATATCCTATTATTCTGATTTTTACTATCTCTAAAATGGAAGAGTTAGAAGTAATCACTGATTCTCTCAAAGCAAACTGGGCTAGCTATACAGAAGTGAAAAAGCTGATAGTGAAAGGTGCCAAAGAAAAATTTCCATCAGAAATTGTTCAATTAAAGAATCTGGAGTATTTATCCATAGAAGGAGTTCCTATCATTACTAATTCTATCTTTGAATTGAATACGCTCAAAGAATTACATGTAAAAGGAAAGCTGACAGATAATAAATTTTCGAAATCCTATCCGGATCATTTTGATAAACTTACAGCCGTCACCCGACTCTCATTGGGGAGTGCGCCTGCTCCTTTTCCTGCGTCTGTCTGGAGAATGCCTGCACTGAAAACACTGACCTTGACTATTGAAGACTGCCGTAGTCTACCTCCGGGTAATTTTTCTTCTCTTTCACAATTAGAAGAACTTCATCTTATCTCCAATCATTTCTCAGATGAGGTTTTGACAGAGATAGCCTCTTTGTCAAATCTTCGTTCTATTACATTGGATGTAATCAATGTAAATAATTACCCGCTAAAGGCAGATTTATCTGCTCTGGGAAGAGTCGTTAATCTGGAAGAAATAGTAATTCGTAATGCTCAGCTGGATACTCTTCCTGTATCATTTAAAGAGCTAGCAAATTTGAAAAGCTTTCGGTTGGAGGCGACTAATCTAAGACGTTTTGAAACTTCATTAGTCCCTTATTTTGTGAATCTTCCGGAAAATCTGGAAAGCCTTTATCTGGATTATATAGGATTTGATGTAGTTCCGGACAGTATAGGTCGTTTGAAAAAGCTGAAGTCTTTGTATCTGACTTCCAAGTGTATTACCAAAGGATACGAAAATTTGCTTTTACTTAGCAACTGTGAGCAAATCTATTTTCGATTTTATCGTGGGGATAGTATCGACCCATTAGGTGAAAAAATTGAGTACAGTAAGGATAAGAAGACAAAATACAGTGAACTACGTGATTATGTTGAAGGAAAGGGGATGGATATAGAAATTCAAAAACAGTTTATGCGATTTGTATATAAAGACCTGGAAACATTTTTAGACAAAGAAACATTATTACACCTACTGGATTACCCAAACAAACGAATTCGGGAAGAAGCATTTGTCCAGTTGGCACCATTGATACGGAATCCATTTTCTGATGGCTTTGCGAAAGACAAGGCTGTTATATCATTAACAGGTAAAATTAAGCAGCGTAAGACACAGGAGCTGTCAGGTGTACTCAAGGAGAAAGGGTATATGTTCAGTCCTGTATTAGATAACAGTGTTACACATCTGATTATCTCACCAACCGAAAGAACGGATACATCTTTATTGTATTCTAGTACCGTTCAGCTGGCACTTCCCGAACATTTGATGGAACTACTGGAAAAAGAAGCAACACCTTTTTTGAAGGCAGGAGATGTAATACTGGAGGATAGTCTGATGGCTTTGTTGTTTTCAGAAGATGAAAGCAATACATTACTGGCTTTGGAAATGATGCTTGAAGGTGGAATTCCAGAAAACCGCTTTACAGAATTTGCAATCTGTTTTCTGATGAAACGATATCAGCAGAAAGAGACAAAAGAGGCTTTTCGTAAAGTAATCGAAAAACATTGTTCTACTATCTGGCAGCATTTTCTCAGGTCCAATGCACGAAAATCTATTCTGGAGGATTCCAATCACAAAATTATTCGCCATGAAGTGATCAAGCTGGACGTATTTCTGAGAAAAGGATTAGAAATTGGTTTCGCAACTTCTAAAGCATGGTTTGTTTATTTTTTCGATCGAATACTAGATTTTCAACCTGATCTGGCCGAATTGCCTGTGCGTTGCCTGATCACAGATCATACGTTGGATCTGATACAGGTGGATCGATGGAGAGAGTCTTCCCCTCTGAATCTTGGAAAATCTTTATCCCGTGGTTTGATTAATATAGCCAATTTGACACAAATCGAACGTGTTATTATCACAGGACGTGATTTTGCGGATCTCTCCACATCCAACTATTCATTCTTTGCCAATCTCAAAAAAATGCCCAATCTACAGGAGATTATCATAAGTGGTACTTCTGATCTATCGTGGGTGCAGGATAGGCTTGCCAAGACAATAGAAAAGGCTAGAAGGGAGTTGCCATCTGTTGTGATCACTCAGGAGAAAAATCCTTATTTATAAAAAAGTGGAGCAGATGATTAAATCTATTCATTTGTTTTCTGCAAAGAAAAAATATAGGTTATATATTGTTTTACTTTTAATAATTTGTACTTTTAATGCAAATAATTGCACGTTTTAAGATCAGTGCTTACATATCTTGCTTCTTAGTTCAACTAATTTTGTCTATTGCGACTTATGGCATACTCTAATTCTATTGATAGAGTGTGGCGATTGATGTAGCATTTTTATTAGAAATCCTTAAACTCAATACTTCTTTTTCCTAACACTAAACAGATATATTTCTTTGCAATTGCTTAAAAAAAGCTTTTGCCTCTTAATTTTTGTCTGAAGTGATAAATGTCCCTTTGACAACTATCTGTAGATGTTTTTAGTAAAAATTTATATAGATCACTTAACCTATTTCTTACTGCCAGACTACCGTTTTGATTTAATCATCTGGATATGAAGGACGAAAAAAATCTTATTCAAAGGTTAAAACTTTCAGATAGACAAGTTTTCCAGATAATTTTTGATTTGTATGCGAAAAAGATCTATTACTTCTCCTTCGACTATCTGAAAAATAGAGAAGATGCTGAAGAAATTGTTCAGGAGGCATTCATACGTCTCTGGGAAAAAAGAGAGTCATTAAAAGAAGAATATTCTTTAAGTGGGTTTCTCTTTACAATTACTTATCGATTGATAATGGATTGTTTCCGGAAAAGAAAGTCTACCAGCGATGCCCAAAAGCATTTGTTTCATGTTTTGACGGACGAAAGTTATCAAACAGAGGAAGAACTATTATATCATGAACTGGAGGCATTGTATCAACAAGCTATAGATCAGTTGCCACCACGACGAAAAGAAATATTTATTCTAAGTAGAAAAGAAGGGTTAACATACCAGGAAATTGCCACACAGCTTCAAATTTCACCCAAAACAGTAGAACACCAGTTATCAGAATCACTACACTTTATGCGGGAATACTTTAAGCACTACACCTGTTCGTCTGTACTGTTGTTCCTTGCCTGGATCTCTTTTTAGTACTCCTATTATTCCGCATTAAATGCTGGTCAGACAATTTTTTGTCTTCCAGTACACATCTAGTATCTATACTAAGAAGATAGTATTAGGCTTGTCCTATTTGCCAAAGTTTGAATTATCCATTCTTCTTTCCTTCCTGAAAATTTTTCTAAAAAAATTTAAGTCCGAATAGGGGAACCTCTTCAGTTATACGTAGTACCTATAAAATACTGTAGAATGGACAAGAAATTATTGGAAAAATACCGGAGGGGTGCATGTTCAGAAGAGGAACAATACTATGTACGTCTTTGGATGGAAGATCCCGCAAATGAATTTTTGTTGCAGCAATGGATGCAGGAGCAGTGGTATGAAATGGATGTGACAAACCGTCCCGCAGTTGATCTGAAGCCCGTATGGGAAAATATCAAGACACATATAATGCCTTCCTCAGATATAGACTTTCCAGAATCTACCTCAACGATTGTACAGTTTACAACATTCTGGAAAACAAGAATGCGTGTAGCAGCCTCTGTTGTACTAGCCTTACTGATAGGTATAGGAGGCTGGTACTTTTTAGGACAACAAAAAGGAGTGGTGTATCAGACAAGTTATGGAGAGGTTAGACGTATTGTATTACCAGATAGTTCTGTTGTTGTTCTCAATGGTAATTCAAGACTTCATTATCCGGTTTTATGGGATAATACTCATCAGAGAGAAGTATGGCTGGAAGGAGAAGGTTTTTTTAGTGTCAGGCATAAACCCAATGATCAGAAATTTCTGGTACATACTACTGACAACTTTAATATAGAGGTAGTTGGTACACAATTCAGTGTTTTCAAGCAAAAAGGACAAACCAGAGTTGTCTTGAATAATGGAAAGATTAAGGTACACCTGAAATCTGCTACCAGTAAGAAGGCAGCAGATTTGGAAATAAAGCCAGGAGAACTGGTTGAATACAATGATAAGGACCAGCAACTGTTACGACGCAATGTGAACCCGGAAATATATTCCTCCTGGAAAGATAATCAATTAATTTTTGAAGATACCCCTCTCTCAGAAGTAGCTCTGCGTCTGGAAAGGTGTTATGGCTTGTCAGTGCTGCTGGATGAAACAGTTAAAGATAAAAGACTTACCGGACGCATGGACATCCAGAATCTGGATGTGTTGCTGGAGGCTATGTCCAGTTCATTCAATTTGAAAATCATCCAAAAGAAAGACAGCATTATTATCCATCCTAACCCATAAGAAGGTATGAAAGCAATCCATATCTGGTAGTCTTTGATAGAAATCTGCCCAACAGATAACATAGTATGTACCTATTTATTAAAACCGACACACTTACAAACGGATTTATGAAATATACTTTACAACTACTTTTGATCAGTAGCCTTTATCTATCCTACTGGACAGGACTGGCTGCACAGGCGCAAATAATGGCTTCCAGTGAGGTTTTTGCCACGGGTTCCAGACAAATAGCTTCACAGGGACGTTCCCTGAAATCTATTATTACAGAATTGGAGAGCCGCTATAAAGTTGTATTTTTTTATGATACCCAGCTTATTAAAAATGTTTCTGTTTCTCAGGCTATTGAAACAGGATCACTCGAAAGAGTACTTTCTTCTCTATTAAAGCCCTATAATTTAAAATACAAACGATTAAAAGGAAGTTCCTATGTGATTTTTTCAGATACTACTTTAAAAGATTCAGGAAATAAAGATAGTACCAATGCTGAAAGCCGTAATACGACAGATTCATTGATAGAAAATTATATATACCCTCAACTTCTATCAAAAGATCAGGAATTTGAGCAAACTGCTCTTACTATCAAGGGTAAAATAACGGATGAAAATAAAGAAGCTTTACCTGGAGTAAGTGTAGTCTTAAAAGGAACAACAACCGGAACTGTAGCAGGTCCTGATGGAAGTTATTCATTAAGTGTACCAGATGGGAATGGAACATTAGTATTCTCGTTTGTAGGGTATATTTCACAGGAAGTATCTATTAATAACAGGACAACCATAGATATATCTCTTGCTCCGGATATTACCGCTTTAAATGAAGTAGTGGTAGTAGGGTATGGTACACAAAAGAAAGGAGAAATCACCAGTGCAGTTGCCAGTGTCAATGCAGAACAGTTTAACAAAGGAAACATTAGTAACGTATCTCAGTTGTTACAGGGAAAAGTTGCCGGATTGTCTATTTCCCGTCCCGGAGGTGATCCCAATGGAAACTTTGCTATCCGTTTGCGCGGTTTGTCTACTCTAGGAGCCAATACCCAACCGCTTGTTGTCATTGATGGACAGATAGGTGCAGACTTAAATACAGTTGATCCCAATGATATTAAGAGCATTGATGTATTGAAAGATGGTTCCGCTGCTGCTATTTATGGTACACGTGGTTCTGCCGGAGTAATTATTATTACAACCAAATCAGGTGGAGGTACTACCAGCATTAGTTATAATGGGCTGGTACAGGCAGAAAGTGCAGCCCGGTTAACTCCTCATATGTCTGCAGCTGAATTCAGAGCCTTGGGAAAAGGTACAGATTATGGATCAAACACAGACTGGTATAAAGAAATTACTCGTACAGCTATTTCTCAAACCCACAATGTTTCTTTGTCTGGTGGTAATTCCTCGGGTACCTCTTACAATGCTTCAGTGAATTACCGTAATTCCCAAGGGGTAGCTATTACTACTGGCTTTGAACAGCTCAATGGTCGATTGAATCTGATCCAGAAAGCCTTAAAGGATAGATTGGTATTGAATTTAACCTTGAGTATGACGCGTAGAAAATCAGAACTAGGCTTCAATGAAGCATTTAAATATGCGGCCATTTACAATCCTACTTCTCCTGTCTACAGTACCGATCCGTTATACGATCTGACAGGGGGAGGATACTTTGAGGCAAACTTTGTTGATTATTCAAATCCGGTAGCAGTACTCAAACAGAATACCAATGAAAGGGAGTTGAAGCGATTCAACTTTGCTGCTTCGGCCGAATATGAAATCGTTACGGGATTAAAGTTTTTGATTCGTTATGCTCAGCAAACCGCCAGTACTTACAATCAGGTGTATCTGCCACGCACCTCCTATAATTCCCGAAACTTTTTAGGTGTAAGTGGCTTTGCCCGTGGTGGATATGGATGGAAAAACGACAATGAAAGTTTTAACCAGCTGTATGAAAATACGCTGTCTTATGAAAAGCGGATTGATAAATTACAGGTATCAGCTCTTACCGGATATTCCTATCAGGATTTTCTGGATCAAGGATTTACAGTAGGTGGTGGAAACTTTATTACAGATGCTTCTGGACAAAACCTTTCCTCTGCACTAGACTTTGCACAAGGGTTAGGAGCTATTTCCAGCTTTAAAAACGGCTCCCGATTGGTTGCCTTCTTTGGTCGTGTTAATCTGAATTATAATGGTCTTGCATTCTTATCTGCAACATTGCGCAGGGAAGGCTCAACACAATTTGGAGCAAATCACAAATGGGGGATGTTTCCAGGGGTAAGTGCCGGGGTGGATCTGAGCCAGATTTTACGTGTAAAAGCAATTGATAATCTAAAACTAAGAGCCAGTTACGGTGTAACAGGTGCATTACCACCCAGTTCTTATCTGTCATTGCGAACCCTAACTTCCGGAGGATCTTATTTCTATGCGGGTGACGGAGTGTACTTACAACCCTATTCTCCCAATCAGAATGCTAACCCGGATCTACGCTGGGAGAAAAAGGGAGAGTTTGATGTAGGTGTTGATTTTGGATTATTTAACAATCGTTTGTCAGGTACAATTGATTACTATCAGCGAACTACTTCTGATTTGATATTTAATGTAACCGTTCCTGTTCCACCCAATCTGGTTCCTACCACTTGGATGAATATTGGTACCATGAAAAGCAATGGTTTTGAAATGAGTCTGAGTTATGATGTTATTAAGAATGATGTATTCTCATGGAATACTGGAGGCAATTTTACTACCTTCCATGTAGTACTTTCCAAACTGGACCCTCAGTTGGCTGGTAGTTATGTTGGAGCTACAAATCTGGGCACACCCGGACAGGAGGCTACTCAGATTACCCGAGCGGTAGAAGGAGAGAGGATTGGTATCTTATGGGGTAAGGTATACAAAGGTGTAGGAGAGGATGGTAAGTATATTTTTGAAGATCGGAATAACGATGGAAAGATCGATAATCAGGATGAGACTATCATAGGCAATGGCTTACCTAAATTTGAATTTGGCTGGAACAACACAATTCGGTTCAAAAACTTCGACTTTAATTTTCTATTAAGAGGTTCTATCGGACATGATCTGATCAATACGTATCGTGCATTCTATGAGAATCCCAATGTAGCTAGTAGCTATAACATTGTAAAGACTAAGTACTTTAATCCTAACATTACCGATGGACAGATCTTCAGTAGTCGGTTTGTAGAACGAGCTTCCTTTGCAAAGTTGGATAACGCTACACTGGGGTATAACTTCAAACTTCCAGCTGGGAGTTTAGTAAAAAGCCTGCGTGCCTATCTGAGTGGACAAAACTTGTTTACTATTACAAACTATACCGGTGTAGATCCAGAGGTGCGGTATGCAGATGAGAGTACTTCCAATACCGGCGCTGTTACACGAAATGCGTTAGCGCCAGGGGTTGACAGAAGGGAGACCTGGGTATTGACGCGTTCTTTTACACTTGGGGTTAATGTTCAGTTTTAATCTACTTATACTACAGGTAAAAAACTGCCAATATAGGCTAATTAAGGAAAGATTGGCAGGTACTTACACTTAAACGATAACATACCTATGAAATATACATCAATTACAAAATACTGCCTGATCGGATTGTTTTTAGCTGGAGGATGTACCAATCTGGATGAGACCGATGTGTTATATGATACGGTAATCAGTGACAATTTCTACAAAACAGATCGTGAGTTTCTTTCAGCTGTTGGTGCTGCCTATTCGAATCTTTTTGGTTGGGGTGGAAACAACCATATGATCCCCCTGAACGAAGTAACTACCGATGAGATGGTCGTGCCTACACGGGGAGCAGACTGGGGTGATGGCGGGCACTGGGTTCGGCTACAAACTCACACGTACACTTCACAAGACCCTACACCCACTAACGGGTGGACATTCCTATATTCCGGTGTCAATACCTGTAATCGTTTGCTGGCTACCTTTGAACCATTAGGGACAGATCAGTCCAAAGCTTATATTGCTGAACTAAAAGTACTGAGGGCTATCTATTATTACTGGTTACTGGATTTATATGGAAATGTGCCTTTGAGTACAGATTTCTCCTCTACAACACCACCTGCAAATAGCACCCGGCAACAAGTATATGATTTTGTAGAAAAGGAATTGATTGAAAATGTCCCTCTGTTGCAAAAGACAGGCCCGACTGATGAATCTACTTATGGACGAGTCAATTATTATACAGGGTATACTGCTCTGGCAAAACTGTATCTGAATGCCAAAATATATACAGGCACAGAGCAATGGGAAAAAGCCATTGCAGCCTGTGATGAAGTCATTAACTCTGGTAAATATGCATTGGTAACCAATTACAGCGATAACTTTAAAAAAGAAAACAAAGGATCGACAGAGTTTATCTGGGCTATCCCCTATGATGCAGTATATGCCAAAGGCTTTAATATGCCTATGATGACACTGCACATGCAAAATCAGAATACGTATAAAATGAACGCACAACCTTGGAATGGTTTTGCTACTATTCAGGAATTCTATCAGTCTTACATTGATCCTGTACAAAATCCAGGCCCACAAGGTACAGTTGTAGGAGTGGATACAAAAGGAACTACTACCACAGGTACACAAGACAAACGGTTATCCAACTTTCTGGTAGGACCTCAGTATATGTCCGATGGCTCTCTTCTGACAGATGGAGGAGCCGATGCTGCTGATCCAAATGGAGCACCTATTACCTTTACTCCCTATATTAATGAATTACAGCCTAATGCCTGGCGGCAATCAGGGGCTCGAATTGGTAAATGGGAGTTTTACACTGGGATGACTGCTGATCTGAGTAATGACTGGCCATTGTTCCGCTATGCAGATGTATTATTAATGAAAGCTGAGGCAACTGCCCGCAGAAATGACGACTGGAATGATCCGATTGCTTTGGCATTGGTTAATCAGATTCGGACTGTACATGGAGGTGTAACACCATTTGTTTCGATGACTGCCGATACGTTTCTGGCAGAAAGAGGACGTGAAATGTTTGCAGAGACTTTTAGACGCCAGGATCTGATTCGTTTCGGAAAATACAACAGTGCTTGGAGATTTCATGCTGCAGATGCTTCTGACAATCTCGGACCTTCTGGTATCAACCACCTGAATATTTTTCCAATTCCAGCCACACAGATCAATGCCAATCAGAATCTGAAGCAGAATCCCGGATATTAGATACTTGATGCCATTGTTATAACAGTATAGTAGTCTGTTTGGAACTGCTATACTGTATTTTGATTTTAAGTAATCTACATCATCTGTTTTTTTGAAAGAATTAAATCGTGTGATGAGCAGAAGCAAACCTATACAACAAAAATTACATTCAGGAGATAGCAAGTTTGTCTGGTTCTTTTTGTGGATTGTATTATGTCTGATTAGTTCTTGTACAGATTCGCAAACAGGTACAGAGACTACCTTATTTACTTTGTTGCCATCTTCCCAAACCGGAATAGATTTCTCAAATAATGTATCCTATACAGAAGAATTTAACCCTTATACATTCCGCAATTTTTACAATGGTGGTGGAGTAGCTATTGGGGATATTAACAATGATAATTTACCGGATATCTTCTTTTGTTCCAATCAACAAACCAACCGATTATACCTGAATAAAGGAAACTTTCAGTTTGAGGATATCACGGAAAAGGCAGGTGTTACATCTGATGGGGTATGGTCTACCGGCGTAAGTCTTGTAGACATAAATGGGGATGGATACCTGGATATTTATGTATGTAAGTCCGGCGATCTGAAAAAGAAAAACCGAAGTAATGAGCTATTTATCAATAATGGAGATCTGACTTTTACAGAAAGATCTCAGGAATATGGATTGGATAGCAGGGGATTGTCTACACATGCCGCCTTCTTTGATTATGATAGGGATGGTGATTTGGACTGCTATCTGCTGAACAATTCATTTCGATCAGTGAGCAATTACTATATGATCCAAGATCAGCGGTTGGTGCGTGATTCGTTAGGGGGAAACAAGCTATATCGGAATGATCATAATCATTTTGTAGATGTAAGTGAGCAAGCCGGTATTTATGGTAGTATGATTGGATTTGGTCTGGGAGTGACAATTTCCGATATCAATCGGGATGGCTGGCCGGATATATATGTGTCCAACGATTTTTTTGAAAGGGATTATCTCTACATCAATCAACAGAATGGAACTTTCCAAGAGATGCTGGAATCTTGTATCCGTGAAATAAGCATGAACTCTATGGGGGCTGATATTGCCGATATCTCCAATGATGGGTATCCGGAAATTTATGTAACGGATATGTTTCCCGAACAGGAAGCCCGTGTGAAAACCAAAACAACCTTCGAGACATGGAATAAATACCAGGCTGACAAAAAAAGTGGATTCTATCAGCAGTTTGTACGAAATACCCTACAACTCAACAGAGGACCTGCAAAAATAGATGGTACAGTGGCTTTCAGTGAAATTGGTCGCTATGCAGGTGTACATGCTACTGACTGGAGTTGGGGAGCGTTAATCACTGACCTGGACAATGATGGGTACAAGGATATTTTTGTGGCCAATGGTATTTACAAAGATATTACCGATCAGGATTATATTCAGTATACAGCTAATACAACCAATGAAATCCGACAGAAAATACTCAACAAAGAAACAAACATTATTAAAGATCTGATTGATAAGATCCCTTCTGAAGCACTGAGTAACTATGCTTTTCAAAATAAGGGAGATCTGACTTTTGTGAACCAGGCTCACTCCTGGGGACTAGATCAACCTTCCTTCTCCAATGGCTCTGCCTATGGTGATCTGGACAATGATGGTGACTTGGATTTGGTGATTAATAATGTGAATATGCCTTGTTTCATTTATCAGAATCAATCCCGCCAGCTTCATCCTCAACACCAGTTTCTGCAACTGACTCTGCAAGGTGAAGGAAATAACCGCTTTGGCATTGGGGCTCAGGTGAGTGTTTATTATCAGTCACAACAAGGGAAATCTTCACTGGCTTTTCAGGAGCAGATGCCAATGAGAGGTTTTGAATCTTCTGTAGATCAAAAGCTTACTCTTGGAGTGGGAGCTGCTAAACAGATTGATTCTGTAGTAGTACTTTGGCCATTGGGGCAAAAAAGTATTTTGCTACAGCCTAAACCTAATCAGCATCTGACTATTGCTCAGCCTAATGCCTTGCTGGCTTCTTATAAAAGTCCTGAATCCATTTCTTCTGTCACTTCTCTTTTTCATAGTGCTCAAAAAAATTATGGAATTGACTTTCTGCATCAGGAAAATCCTTTTTCAGATTTTGATCGTGACCCATTGACTTTTCATATGCTTTCCACTCAAGGGCCTCATCTGGCCAAAGCAGATATAAATGGCGATGGCTTGGAGGATTTTTACATTGGAGGTGCGAAGGATCAGTCCGGAGCCTTGTTTGTTCAGACCCCTTCCGGAGAGTTTGTGTGCACTAATCAGGCTTTGTTCATAAAAGATAAATTGAGCGAAGATACAGATGCTATTTTCTTCGATTGTGATGGCGACAAAGATATGGACTTGTATGTATGTAGTGGAGGTAACGAATTTTCACCTAATTCGACTGCTCTGATTGACCGTCTGTATATCAATGATGGGAAAGGAAACTTCAGTAAATCCCCCCAGGTATTGCCTTCGTTTTTGTTTGAGAGTAGTTCGTCTGTACGGGTTGCTGATTATGATAAAGATGGAGACATGGACTTGTTTGTAGGTGTTCGATTGCAACCTTTCCGGTATGGGTATGCCTGTAAAGGGTATATCCTTGAAAATAATGGGAAAGGTATTTTTAGTGATGTGACTGAACAAGTATGCTCTCCCTTATTGTCAGCGGGTATGGTCAGCGATGGACAATGGCTGGATTATGATGGGGATGGGTGGAAGGATCTGGTGATTGCAGGAGAGTATATGGGCCTTCGTTTGTTTGCTAATAAATCAGGACGTTTGGTAGAAGTAAGCAAAAAGGTTGGCTTTTTGCAGAGCAATGGATGGTGGAACCGACTGAAGGTCGTGGATGTAAATGGAGATGGGAGGGAAGATATAGTAGCTTTGAACCATGGTTTGAATTCGCGTTTCAAGGCTAGTGCAGATAAGCCGGTTTGTATGTATGTAGGTGATATGGATGGAAATGGCACAGTGGAACAAATTGTAAGTTGTTATAATGCGTCAATGCCATATCCCATAGTATTGCGTCATGATCTGGTAAGTGCATTGCCTTATCTGAAAAAGAAGTATGTACATTATTCCCAATACAAAGAACAAAGCATAGAGGAGATTTTCAATGCAGGGGAATTAGGGAAAGCGAAGAAGCTCGATGCGTATGAATTGCGCAGTGGTGTGTATATTAGTGAAGGGGATGGTAAATACCGGTTTAAGGCTTTTCCGAAGGAAGCTCAATGGTCTGTATTGTATGGAACAGAGAGTGGAGATTATGATGGAGACGGAAAAATAGATTTATTGATAGGAGGCAATCTATATGAAAGCAAACCGGAAGTAGGGATTTATGATGGCAGCTATGGATTGATGCTTAGAGGAAATGGAAAAGGAGAGTTTGAAAGTGTACCAATGCAAAAGAGTGGCATTTGCATTAAAGGAGCAGTCAGAGATATTATGACACTTCAGAAAGGAAAGAAAAAGATTATTCTCTTTGCAAGAAACAACGATACTATTCAGTTGATAGAGTATGGTAAATAAGTATTGGAGAATATTGCCCGTACTTGGCTTTGTGCTGATTGCTTGTATAGCTTGTGACAAGAAAGAAGGGTTTGAACTTTATAAAGAGGTGATGGACAAAGAGCTGCAAAGTGGCAAACAGGCGGATAGTTTATTTTTGGGAATGTCTTTTGGAATGACTTCAAAGAATTTTTTTCTGCACTGTTGGGAGATGAACAAGAAGGGACTCTTTACAGATGGACAGAATAACACATCTGTATTGTATAAGCTAAATCATCACGAATTGAAACATGCTGCATCCATGAACTTCTATCCTCATTTCTATGATAATAAAATTTATAAGATGCAGACCTCATTTAATTATGATGGATGGGCACCCTGGAACAAACATCTGTCTTCAGATAGTTTGCTAACAGATGTATTGGTTCTGTATCGGAAATGGTATTCGGGAGGTTCACCATTTATCCGAATCAGTGATCCACAAAAAGGAGTAATCTATGTAAAGGTAGATGGAAATCGTCGTATCACCGTTGGGCAATATGATGAGATACATGTTAAGGTAGATTATACTGATCTGGTGATAGAACAGAAAATGAAGAAGGTGGAATAGATTCACTTGCTGAATATGTACATAGAATGCAGTAATGGCTATTACCGAAAAAATGGTAGAGTACTCCTTTTTATATCCAATAATTTCTGGTATTTATGTAAGATGATTTTTAATTGTTAGAAATACACGTATCCAATAATGGCCGAACCACAAGTAAACATGTACGCCCGAATGAATTATTTACGAAGTATGTTATGGATTGCTTTTTTGCTGATAAGCTGCCATTCCCTAACGCTTATGGGACAGACTGCTCTACCGTTTGTTCCAATCTCACTTGACGATTTAAGTGGCTTTAAACCTGCTGCCGCTAACTGGAAGGTTGCAGGAGATGTTATAGTTGACCGTTCTGCTGATGGAATAGTGCAAAGTTCTTCTGGTAAAGGAATTATTGTCAACCAGCCAACAGATAAAAACAAAGATCAGTTATTTACCAGCTTTGAACATGGAAATATTGAGTTGGAGCTGGAATTTATGATGGCTAAAGGTTCTAATTCTGGTATCTATCTGCAAGGAAGATATGAAATTCAGTTATTTGATAGCTGGGGTGTGGCACGCCCCCGTTCGTCAGATTGTGGAAGTATCTATGAGCGTTGGGAAGAAAGCAGACCCGAAGGACAAAAAGGATATGAAGGACATCCACCCCGTGTGAATGTAAGCAGGGCCCCCGGACTATGGCAGACGATGAAGATTGTTTTTCAGGCACCTACTTTTGATAAGAATGGAAAAAAGCTGACCTCTGCCCGCTTTATAAAAGTGATTCACAATGGAGTAGTAGTACATGAGAATGTAGAAGTAACAGGTCCTACCCGTGCAGCTGCTTTTCAGGATGAGAAACCCTTTGGTCCTTTGATGTTACAGGGAGATCATGGTCCGGTTGCTTTTCGTAATATCCGTTACAAACGTTATGATGAACCGTTTGTACAACTTTCCCAAGTGCAGTATAAGTATTCAGAAGGCAAAATGTATGCAGAAGCTGATGTAGCAAAGGCTAAAGTTAAAAAGCAGGGGGCTGTACAAGAGCATATGCAACTGATTGAAGGTGCCAATGACTTTGCTCTCCAACTGACTGGAACACTTCAGGTACCAAGTATGGGAAACTATTTGTTTGAACTCAAGTGTATGGGAGGGGCCATTCTGACCCTTGATGGAAAGAAAATTATTACCTATGAAGGATTTCACTATCCGGACGAATGGACAAATGGTGTTATCACCTTACAGGCTGGAAATCATACTTTTGCGTTAACATACTTCCGCAGCAAAGACCCTTGGTTACGTTCGGAAATGAGTTTATATGTGGAAGGACCAGGTGTAGCTCGTCAGATGCTTTCTTTACCTACCTCTCTTCCTGACCCTGAATATGTAGAGCCTATTTTGGTGCGTGCTCCTGAAACCCGTATGATACGCAGCTTTATCTGGCACAATAACCGGAAGAAGACAAATTGTATTTCGATAGGAGAACCTGGAAACATTCATTATACAATGGATCTGAAACAAGGTGGCCTTTTGTGGATCTGGAAAGGTAATTTCCTGGACGCAACAGAGATGTGGCATGATCGGGGAGAACCTCAGTTGGCCAAGCCTGCAGGTAGTATAATTGAAATGACAGGCGAACCTTCTGTGGCGGTACTGTCTGGAAAAGATACCATGTGGCCAGATTCTGTATCTGCTGATTTCCAGTTCAAAGGATACTCTGTGGATGAACAAGGTAGACCTGCATTCCGGTATACAATAGGCAATCTGGCTGTACAGGATCAACTATGGCCTGAAGATAATAATAAAGCGTTTGTACGTCAGGTGCAGCTAAAGGGAAGTGCCAGTGGAAATGTGTGGTACTTACTGGCTAGTGGAACTCGTATTTCACAGTTATCTGAAGGAGTGTATAGTGTGAATGACAAAGCCTATTATCTGGAAGTGGAAGGTGCCAAAGAGCTTAAGCCTATTATCCGGAAGTCGAAAAACAGGGATGAACTGCTAATATCAGTAAGCCCAACTAGCAATGGCACCACTATTAAGAGTAAGTTAATCTGGTAAAAAGAGTAGGAGCCCACAGATAAATAGACGCAAAGTATGATAAAGGGCTTACAGATTCACAATTTCTCATTTCTTTCTTGGACAGTAATTGATTATGAAAAAATATTCCGTTTTATCTTTTAACTCTACTATAGCCAAGTCAACCGGAAAACATTCCAGAAAGCATATGTCCGGATGGCTGAGTGTATTTTTATTGTGTTGTGTAGGAAGTGGAATGGCTCAGGAACTGAAAACAGCAGAGTCTGAGGCCGACTATTACCAGATGGTTACACTGCCTATTCCGAAAGATGTTCCTCTGGAAGTAGGTGGTTTAACTACTATGCCCGATGGCCGACTGGCAGCCTCAACCCGACAAGGAGATATCTGGCTGATCGAAAATCCCTATATGCGTAATCAGGGAGTGCCTTATTTTAAACGATTTGCTCAGGGATTACACGAACCCTTAGGGCTGGCGTATCACAATCGGTCTTTTTACCTGACACAACGAAGTGAATTAACCCGCATTCGGGATACCAACGGGGATGACCGCGCAGATGATTATGAGGTAATCTATTCCTGGCCTTTGTCTGGTAATTACCATGAGTATTCCTATGGCCCTGTAATCCTGCCAAACAATGACATGCTGATTACCTTGAACCTTGCCTGGATTGGGCGTGGGGCTTCACTTTCCAAATGGCATGGCTGGATGCTGAAAGTAACACCAGATGGAAAAATGACTCCTGTTGCAACGGGTATGCGTTCCCCGGCTGGATTCAATGTATTGCCTGATGGATCTATATTTTATGCAGAGAATCAGGGTGACTGGGTAGGTTCAGGCCGGATGACTCATGTAGAGGTCGGCGATTTCGTAGGAAATCCGGAAGGACTGAAATGGGCAGATGATCCCAGCTCACCTGTAAAACTTCGCTTTTCTGATATCCCCAGTACTGGAAAGCCTATGTATGAGGTGGCTAAAACGATAAAAGGACTAAAGCTACCTGCTATCTGGTTTCCTCAAGGCATTCTGGGTATCTCTACCTCAGGCATTCTGGTAGACACAACAGCTGGTGCTTTTGGTCCATTTACAGGTCAGATGCTGGTAGGAGATCAGGGACAAAGTAAAATTATGCGTATCTATCTGGAAAAAGTGAAAGGACAATACCAGGGTGCTGCCTTTCCATTCAGAGAAGGATTTCAGTCAGGAATTTTGCGAATGGTCTGGGGTGAAGATGGATCTATGTTTGTTGGAATGACCAGCCGTGGATGGGCGGCCACCGGAAAAGATTTGTATGGAATACAACGTTTGGTGTGGACAGGAAAAACACCTTTTGAAATAAAGACCATGCAAGCCCGCCCGGATGGCTTTGAACTGGAATTCACCCAACCTATTGATAAGGTTACGGCTGGTGATGCCAATTCTTATGGGATAACCAGCTTTAACTACATGTACCGGAAGGAATACGGAAGTCCTGTTATCGAAAATCAACCATGTACCATCAAAGGAATTGCAGTAGCAGACGATGGCCTGAGTGTACGGATTGTAGTGGATGGTTTGCGTGAAGGATATATTCATGAGTTAAAAGCGGAAGGAGTTCGTAGCCAGAATAAAGCGCCGTTGCTTCATAGTGTAGGTTATTATACTCTAAATAATCTGCCAGAAGGAGAGAAGTTGGTATTGAAGGAAAGTCAGCTGGCAAAATCACCCCATGCAGGACATGCTGCTATGATGGGGTCGGCAGCAACCACTTCTAAAACTGCTACTAAAACTACTGCTGCTCCTACAGCCAAACGTGTAACAAAACAGCCTGCCAGCTGGACCAACGGACCTGATCAAACCATTACCATAGGAACTAAACCTGGTCTGAAATTTGATTTGTCGCAGATTACAGTAAAGGCAGGAAGCAAGGTTAAACTGACATTCAATAATAATGATGATATGCTTCATAACTTTGTCATTACGTTACCAGGAGAAGCACTATCAGTAGGAGAGATGGCAATCAAACTAGGGTTGAATGGGGCAAAAATGAACTATATTCCAAGTACACCGAAAGTCTTGTATCATACAGCTCAACTGCAACCACAAACTTCAGAGACTATTTATTTTGTAGCTCCTGAAAAGCCAGGAGAGTATATGTATGTGTGTACTTTCCCTGGCCACTACATGAATATGCAGGGTACATTTAAAGTAGTGCCAAAGTAGTAAAAACGAGAATTTTCTTATCTGAAAAATTCATAAGAAATGCCCAATCCTAGGATTGGGCATTTTTGTTTTAGAGCTGAAGCGTTCAAATTCAGATTGACAAGCATATATAGCTCGAATACTCTTTCTATCTTTGCTACCCATGCTGAACACTATGCTATCTTAAACCTATTCCTGTGGCAGAAAAATTTACGTATTCTTTTCGCGTAAAATGGACAACCTTATTGGGTGTCTTCTCTTTTGGAATTCTTGTTCCTACATTTTTTGTTCCTGTTATTCTGGGATCTGAAGAGCATTTTCTCTGGATCTTTGTAGCTACACTGATCAGTTTCGTAATCTGGGAAGGAAGCAAACTGATTCAGGCGTTAATTCTTTATTTCTATCCATGGGAGAAGAGTATTATCAAACACCTGAGTTATGAAGTTGCCAGCATCTTTGTTTTCTCTTCACTAGTACTGATTGTAGGGCTTCTGACATACAATGCACTGGTATCAGAAGTTTCTATTTCTATTGGTGTTGTGTTACAGAATATTTTTGTCTCGTTTCTGTTAGCCTTATTATTCATTGCTATTAACGAAGGGGCTTTTTTATTTGGTAAGTGGAAAGCATCTTTGCTGGAACAGGAACGGCTCCGTCAGGAAAATCTGATAGCAAAAGTAGAAAGCCTTAAAAAACAACTGGACCCTCATTTTTTGTTTAACAGTTTAAGTGTATTAAGTGGAGTAGTATATAAGGATCCTGTGCTGGCAGATCGGTTTATAACCAAATTGGCACAAGTATATCGCTATGTACTGGAGCATAACGATGAAAAGCAGGTGCCCTTGCAAAAAGAAATATCGGTGGTTGAGGCTTACTGTTTTTTACTGAATGTTCGTTTCTATAATAAAGTATTACTCGATGTAAAGATTGCTGAAAAGCCTGTATATGTATTGCCTTTGTCTATTCAGTTGTTGGTAGAGAATGCAGTAAAACACAATCGGATTTCAGATACATCACCACTGGAACTGAAAATATATACAGCTGATAATACAGTATGGGTAGAAAATACCCTGAATAAAAAAGATACTCAGGTGGAATCTACAGGTATTGGATTAAAAAACCTGGAAGCCCGATATAAGTATGTAATTGGCAAATCCATTCAGGTAGAGGATAATGGACAGGTGTTTAAGGTTGGATTGCCTTTATTAACAGAAGAAGCATGAAAGTTGTCATTATTGAAGATGAATTTTTCTCAGCCGAAAAGCTAAGTAATCAATTACAGCGAATCGATGATTCTATCGAAATCCTTGCCATTTTACCCTCAGTAGAAAGTTGTCTGGACTGGTTCCGGAATAATCCCGAACCAGATCTGATATTTTCGGATATTCAGCTGGAAGACCAGGAAAGCTTTGAGTTATTCCGCCAGCTTCCTATTGAGGCACCTATTATTTATACTACAGCTTTTGATCAATATGCGTTGCATGCATTCAAGCAGAATAGTATCGATTATCTGCTCAAGCCCATTGATCTGGATGAGTTACGAAGTGCCATCAAGAAATATGAGAATCTGGAATACCGCTTGTTGAAGAAAGGACTGAAGCTACAGCCGGAAAAACCAAAAGAAGGTTTTAAAGAACGTTTTCTGGTAAAGAAAGGAAGTCAGTTAGCGGTAATACGAACTTCAGATGTGGCTTATTTTAAGAGTGACCAAAAACTAAGTTTCCTCATTACATTCGATAACCAGCGATATGTAATTGAGCAAACACTGGATCAATTGATGGACCAATTGGATAGTCGTAAGTTTAATCGTATCAGTCGCAATCGTCTGATTTCTCTCGAAGCTATTCACAAGATACATAATCATTTCAATGGACGACTAAAGCTCGAACTGAATCCGCCTGAGGAAGAAGAGGTGTATGTAAGCCGGGATAGGGTTCCTCAGTTCAAAGAATGGCTGGATTCCTGATGTCAGTCATCCTGAAAGTTCTGCAACTCATCCGTTAATTGATACCAGTCATCTGAGAGTAGCATAATAGACTAGAAGAAGAGATAGATATTTGAGGAAACTAAAGACAAGATATGACCGCTATTCTTATTTTCTTCGCTATTCATTGGTATGGGTCTCTATTCTTCCAGACCTTCTTCTTACATAGATATTCTGCCCATGGGGCATTTACAATGTCACGGACATGGGAAAAAATCTTTTTTGTGCTGACATGGATTTTTCAGGGTTCTAACTACCTGAGTGCTTATGCGTATGGCGTAATGCACCGTATGCACCATGCATTTGCTGACACAGAAGATGATCCACATTCACCTTTGTATAGCAAAGGATTCTTTGATATGATGTGGAAAACCAAAACTTTCTATGCTGCCGTTCGTAACCGCACAGCAGATGTAGATCCTAAATTTATGGTGAATGTTCCGGATTGGAAGGCATTTGACGACTTTGCTTCGAATAACTTTGTACGTCTTATGTGGGGAACACTGTATACACTATTTTATATTTATTTTGCTCCTTCCTGGGGATGGTTCCTGTTATTGCCTGTTCATTTCCTGATGTCACCTATTCATGGCGCTATCATCAATTGGTTTGCTCACAAAATAGGATACACTACATTTACAGTAAGTGATACTTCCCGTAACTTAATGCCTGTAGATATATTTATGATGGGTGAAGGATTCCATAACAACCACCATACCTACGGACATCGTGCTAACTTTGCTTTCAAATGGTTTGAAATAGATCCAACCTATCAGGTGATTAAGTTATTTAACCTATTGGGTATTATTAAGTTGCCTAAGAAAGCTGCTAAAGAATCTGTATATCTCGAAAATAAAAAAATCCGAAAAGCTGCCTGAGGTTAGTATCAGGTAGATAGTTGTAGCAAAGTGAGATAGATACAATAAAAACGCTGGCAGAATATTCTGCCAGCGTTTTTATTTTTTTAGATGAGGTATCCTAAATTTCAGATATGAGTTCATTCTGGTTAAAATCGTAAAAGAACAGCGTTTGTATTTTTAAAAAGAGTGTAGTTGCTACTTTCTACTTTGTAGAGATCTCTTACTATATTTTCTCAGATCATTTCTATTTCTCTGCTTGCCACAGTTATAGGTCTCTTTCCTCAAATTTATTCATTGTCCAAAACATCACTCTACCTACAGTTTCTCCTTTTTTGCTTATCCCCAAAAGGTACTTTTCCTATCATTATCTAAGCGAAAACAACCTGGTAGAAAAATGCATTCTGGAAACCTATATGACCACATGAAATCGTATTCTATTTCACTGCTTACATTCGTTGGAAATTCTGGATTACTATAAAAAGAAAACACTGACAGAGCGTAAATCTGTCAGTGTTTTCTTTTTATAATCAGGGGATAAATTCTATTGTATAGTATTGGTGTGCAGAGCTTTCTGAAGTTCTTCTACTTCCTTGTTTTTAGTATGAATTTCTTCCTGTGCTGTAGCATACAATGCTGAAAGTCGTTCTATTTCTTGAAGATAGGACATTTGCTGACGATTCATTTCTTCCTGAGTAGAAGCTAGTTCTTCCATATTCTGACGCATTTCTTCTTCCTGAGCACGCAAAGCTTCTGCCTGGAACTGAGAATCTTCAAGTAATTGTTTGGTGCGTTGGCTGATACGATTGCTTTGGATAAAGGACGCAATACTTTCACCCAGTTTTACAATAAACTCAATCTCATGTTTCTCGAATTTTTTGAATGAGGCAAGTTCCAGAATAGCTTCTGTAGACTCATTTACCTTTAAAGGAACAATCAGTAATGCTCTGGGTGAAGAGTCTCCAAGTCCGGAAGTAATAGTAAGGTAATTTTCAGGTATATCTGTCAGGTATATATACTCTCCCTCCAGATAGGTCTGCCCGATCAACCCTTGTCCTGCCTGAAATGTTTGCTGAATGTGTTTTTTCCGGTTGTATGCATAACAAGCGGCCAGCCGGATAGATATATCATGGGTACGTTCTTCTTTCTCTACTATATACAAACCTCCCTGATTAGCCTGAATGTATTTGACAAGAGTAGCAATGATTCTGTCAAACAGTTCTGTATCGTCAGAATTGCTCCGAAGTAGCGTAGACAGTTGTGCTATACCTTCAGATGCCCACTGCCGATGGTTCTCTTCCTGGCGTGCTTTCTCCAGTTGAACAAGGTTAACTTCCAGATCTTTACGGGATCTTTCTACTTCCTCATTCTTCTGATTCATAACTGTAATCAACTGACTGGATTTCTCTTCCGAATTTCGATTGATAACAGCTAGACCACTAATACAACCCAATTGAAATACAGTGGCCAGTAAGGTTGTCAGAACGGCCAAAGGACCCTCTCTCAATACTGTGCCATCATACCCCATGTCAAACTTATCCCATGCTGCCGGAAATACGACAATGATGAAAAAAGAAAACAGGGTACAGAATATCAGGAAGCCTCTTTCCTTAAAGTCAAAGATAACAAAGGGAATAAGAGTAAAGCTTAATTCAACCAGATAAACGCTACTGATAGAATCAGCTATAGAGTCACAGAAATAGGCATTATATAACGAAGAGAGTACCAGCAGCAACACTGGTAAGACAACACGGGAATAATAAATGCCACCATAATAATTGCTAATGATAACTAAAACACATACTACTGCTGCTCCTGATGGGAAAATAGCCATCATTGGGAAGTAGATAAGCGATATGCCACTGAAAGGGATAGATAAGGCAAATATTACCAGTAAGCATATAATATTTGTTGGTCTTACCCGATTTCTTAGATATTCAGGCATATCATATTGACTGCCGGCATCGATAATTCGGGTTAGTAAACTGGCCATAGTAACGTGTATAGAAGGTGTGATTTAGTAGTATAACATTGGATACTAAAAGTAGTATAATTTGTTTGGATGAAGATGTAGGGAATAGTGCTAAAAATGGTTTATGTAAGGTTTTAAAATGTTTTTTCACTAAAGAAAATCTGTTGAGGTCACTACATGGTTTTATCTTTAGTGCCTGTATGTAAGGCTACTATAAAATCAGGATAGCATGTTTGTCTATTTAACTATTGCTTATTTATAGGATCTGTAAAGCTAAATAGTGTTCTCATTTTACTTATGAGATAATAAATTATCTGATCTTGTATTTTTTGTCTGGTTAATGTGGTTACCAATGTGATATTGTTTTCTGTTGTAGTGACCAGTAGGGAAAGATATTAGGGGATTTGTGTTGAAAAGAGAAGAGTACTTGCTCTAGGTAGGGCTATAGTGCATATAGAGTCCTTCCGTTGGAAAGAAATCGCCTTATATTGAATAAAATCTGTATAATAACTGGTTACAATATTACCTTGATATGTCATGTTTTCTGTTTCCAGTTTGTGGAAAGGCACCATCATTCCTGTTTTCAAAACCTTTGATAATGCCTCTTTTATAGTCCAGAGTCGTGTAAAAAATATAGTCTCGCTCTCTCGTGTGTTACAATATAATTTTTTTTCGTGTTCTGTCACTTCATTTTTAGTAAGACTTATAATCGAAGGGTTACACACTTCCACATCCAGACTCATAGGATGTTGTTGTGGAAAGATAAGACAAGCTGCCAGCGTAGTATGATGTGAGATACTCAGATCAAGCTGGTAATGATATCGGGTTAGCAATAAGGGTTGCTGGAAGATGCCTTTGCCAATCTGTATCTCTGTAGGTTCTTCCTGTAATGGATAGGTAGCCAGTGCTCTCTTGACCAGATAGCGACTTCTGAGAAATTCTGATCTTGTTTTATCCAGTTTCAGTTCTTTTAGGTATACTATTTCTTCCGGATGCAGAAACTCTTCCTGAATAGATTCTAGTAAATGGGAATCTGAATCACAAAAACCAAGTGTAGCCTGAAACTGACAATCCTGACGTTGTAGAATGAGAGGGTGGAGACTGATCAATGTACGAAATGAAAAGCCTACTGGCAATGATTTCATTGCCAGTAGGGATTAAAACATGATTACTATTACCTGTGGTTAGTGTGTCTGTACTGTTGTTTCTTCCAATGCATCTGAGAGGCGTTGGGAAATGAGCTCTTTGTTTCGGCTCAAAAACCAGTGGTCACCTTCCAGTACTTCCATGGTGAACGAACTATTGGTATGCTCTTTCCATTGAGAAACTTCACTTGGATATACTACATCATCTTTGTCTGCGGCAAAGGTTGTAATAGGGAAGTCAAACTTCTCTCCCGGCACATACACATAACTCATAATCATAGCCATGTCTTTGCGCATAACAGGAAGTATCTTACGCAGGAACTCCACATCATCAATATAGGACATTAGGGACAGGAGTCGTTCCTCTGAGTTGGTTAGCACTGCTGTCTCACTAATCACATCCCGATCTTTCCATTTCTTGGTAAGCTGCGGTGCAATCGTTCCGGAGATGAAAAGCTGGATTGGCTTTTTGTTAAACTGTAGTTGCAGGTGTCGAATTAGTTCAAATCCTACCATCCCACCAAAGCTATGTCCAAATACAATAAATGGTTTATCCAGCAACGACTCCATTACAGTTGCCATATCAGCCACTAGTGAAGGTACATCCTGGTAGTGTTCTTCATGTAATCTGTTTTCACGTCCAGGTAACTGGAATGCAAGAACTTCTGCATCAGCAGGTGGATTAAATATGAAGTGACCAAACATGGAAGCGCCTGCACCTACCGGGTGGATACAGAATATGCGATACTTGACATTTTCCTCTTTGACAAGTTTATTGCGTACAAGCCATTGATTGTAAATCTCGATGTCTTCTTCTGCTGCAATTCCTGAGGTATCTGCTGAAACAGCTTCTTCCTGTACAATTTCCTGATTATTGATCTCGGACAACAGTTGAGTGGATAGTTCTACAATGCTTGGACCCTTTGCTATCTTCATTAGCGGGAAGTTGATTTCCAGCTTCTGTTGTATCCAGTTACGCAACTGGTTCAGCATTAGAGAGTCAAGTCCAATTTTGGTAATTGGAATGCCTGTGTCTATTTTTTCAGCTGATACGCCTAGAATATTCGCCAGCGATTCGGATACTTTCTGAGTCAGCAATTCCAGTTGTTCTTCTCCTGAAAGCGTTTTGAGACTATCAACCAGACTGGACGATCCTGAACCACCTGTATTTTTCACTGATTCATTCATCAGGTGGGCAAAGCGGGTATCGTCTTTCAGGTTATAATAGAAGTCTCTGAAACGTTTCCAGTCCAGGTTAGCCAGCATCCGGGTTGGAGGTTGTTGCAAAAGAACGTTTTCCAGTTTGCTGGTGACATCTTTCAGACTAAGCAATGTCCATCCCTGATTAATCAAGGCTTTGATCAACCGTCCACCTTCTTTGGACATACCTGCATAGTCATCCAATACGCCTAAGTTGGCGGCAGATGCTTTTAATCCTATTGACTGCCGATACATAGCCAATCTGTCCAGGAAGTTATTCGCTGAAGAATAGTTCGCTTGTCCAGGGAATCCGAAGATAGCAGAGATAGAAGAGAACATCAGGAAGAAGTCCAATGGCAGCTCTTTGGTTGCTTCATGGAAATTCCATGCTCCATATACCTTTGGTCTGTATACCTTCATGAATATCTCATTGGACATATCCGGAATAGACTGATCATCCAGCATCGCTGCACTATGAACAATACCTTTTAATGGCGGTAGCTCGCTTTGTATGGTTGCTACGATTTTTTGTACAGCCTGATAATCTGTTATATCCGCCTGAAGTAGGGTGACCTTAGTACCAGTTGCCTCAATCTCTTTGATTACCTGACGATCTGTATCTGATTTTGGTCCGCTACGGCTTACCAGTACCAGTGACTTCGCACCTTTGGCGGTTAGCCAGCGGGCAATCTCCAAACCAAATCCACTGGCACCACCTGTAATCAGATAGGTGGCTTCTGCTAACAGTGTCAATGTATTGGCAGCTTGTACATGGATAGATTGATTATCGATATTTACAATAACCTTCTCTATACGTGTTGAATCTTCTACTGATGAAAGTGCTTTTTCCAATTCCTGAATTGAGAACGCTTTCAATGGAGCAGACTGAAGTTGCTTGTTTGCAAACAATGTAACTACTGCATCCATAATCCGATAAACCAACTGAGGTTTAAACTCAATAAGCTGGGTTGCATCCAGTGTATGGAATGAAATATTGTTGTCCAGACGATTCTTTTCCAGAATAGCTTCTTCTGTCGAAGTTGTACTGAGATCAATGAACTTACCAAATGGTGCCAGACTTTTTAATCCTCTGATTAGTCCAATGCCAGCTAGTGAATTCAGTACAACATCCACACCTTTTCCATTTGTCAGTTTTACTACCTTCTGAGAAAAGTCTGTATGCTGATCTGTCAATACATGTTCAATACCTGATTTTTGGAGATGCGTTTTTTGTGTATCATTTGCTGCCAGGACAATTACTTTTGCACCTGTGTTGGTAGCCAGTTGAATGGACGCCAAAGCTACGTCCCAGTCTGTTACCTGAATCAGAACAGCATCTTCCTTACTTAAACGACCAAGTTCGGTGAGTGCATAGTAAGATGTAATATACGCTATAGGTAAACCTGCTGCTTCCTGATAGAGAAGATGGGCGGGTTTCTTAATTACCTGATTGGCCTTCACTGTCAGAGATCCTGCTAGTGTGTGTGTGCCCCAGGCAATTACTTCGTCTCCTTCTTTCAGATGAGTGATTGCACTACCTACCTGACGGACGATACCTGCACATTCAAAGCCCAACTGCTGTCCGGCTTTATCTAGTTTTCCAGTAGCTACCAGCGAGTCTCTTTGGGTAAGTCCGGTTGCAACTACTTCTATCTTTACCTCATCTGCCTGGACAGACTCTTTTACCACATGCTGGAAGATAGTGCTATTCAGATCGCCTGGGCGTTTTACGATAGTCTGGAAAGAGTGTCCATGTGCTACTACTTCCTGAGCTGCATCTTCAGAAGCTTGGGCTTCTGTAACAGGCACCAGTTTTCTGATATACGTTTGCGTATTACGGATTGCTAATTCTGCGAACTTGAATTTCTTTCCGGTAAGTTCTGTATACAGAATGTTACTCTCTTCTTCCGACAGACCTGATTGGATATCAATGACCTTTACGGGTATATACGGATATTCATTGATGAATACACGTGACATACCCATGATAGGAGCCTGTGTGTAGTTAATCACTGTATCCTGTTCTTCTACCTTTTCATTGTTTTGAGTCAGAAATACGACTCCTGTTTTGATGCCTGTTCTATCAATTGTCTGGAACAGATTCATGGTACCACTGATCAATGTGGTTTGCTGTTGCTCAAATAGTTCAGGAGTAATGGTAGTTCCGATCTGATTGTCCAGCGCCCATAGATAGAATAGTTTCTTTACTTTCAGCCCTTTATGGTGAATAGCATCAAAGAGTGCTTGTGTATCCTTTCCATCAAAAGGATTGATGACATAGGATGATGGACTAAGTTCTTTGAATGCAGTACCTTTAGTGACTTCAATAACAGAGAGGTTATCCTGGGCAAGTTTGTCCAAGAGTTTCTGTGAAACACCTTGTGTATCTGCAAATAACAAATAACATTCATCTGAATGAAGACGCTCTAGTTCCAGATTGGTTTCATCTTCCTGAGCGAGAGGTTCCCACTGATATTCATACATACCAGAATAAAGGCTTTCCTGCTGTTCGCCACGTGAACCCTGGATGTATTTACAGGTCAGGCCTTCCATTTCAGCTACCAGTTGTCCTTCTTCATTTAGTATCTGATAATTACCGATCAGAAAATCATCACTGGCTTCCAGTATTTCTACATATGTCCATACATGCTGACCTGGTTTTTCATATACCTTGTATTTCTCAATATGAACAGGCAAATAAATACCTCGTTTGTTGTCTTCTGTATTTTCACGGGCAGCAAAGATGGTATGCAAACAAGCATCTAATAAGGCTGGATGTACATAATATTGTTCTACTCCATAGGTAGTTTGAGAACTCAGACTAATAGCTCCAAGAATTTCATTTCCTTTTACCCACAGTTTTTGTACTCTCCTGAATGTTTCTCCATAGTTAAGGCCAGCAGATTTCAGTTCCACATAAAAGTCAGGAATAGAAATTTTTGTTTCCAGCTTTTCAAGCAAAGGTTTGATTGTAACCGGCTCTTTCCTGACAAAATCATCAAAGTAATTGATTTTACCTCTGGAGTGTCTGATCCAGGCTGTGTTATCCTGATCTGCTTGTTTACTGCAGATATAGTACTCACCTTCCTGATTCAGTATTTCCAATCTGATTTCGGGTTGTTCTCCTTCTTCAGGCAGAAATAGTGCTTTATCAAAGTGAATATCTTCCAAAAAGACAGGATGTTCAGGAAATGATGCTTTTCCGGCAGACAATGCTATCTCCAGGTGACCACTTCCTGGAAATACAATAGCACCATCTACTTTGTGATCAGCGAGATACGTAAATAACTCAGGATTTAGATTCAGATTCCATATCCGGTGATGCAGACTCTTCACAGAGATAACCTCACTAGCCAGGAATGGATGAACAGGTGTTCCCAAACGTGCCTGCTGATGAGTCTTGGTTTCAAACCAGTACCGTTCGTGTTGCCAAGGGTAATGAGGAAGTTTGGTATAGTGAGCCGATGGGAATAATTTTTTCCAGTTAGCTTCATAGCCTTCCATAGTCAAAATACCCAGTGAATTAATCATCGTTTTGGCTTCATCCTCTTTCCGGCGTAAAGAGGGTACTACCAATCCTGCGATACGATGCATTTTCAGGCTGTCTACTACACCAGCAGTAAGAACAGGGTGAGGGGCTATTTCAATGAATGTATCATAGCCATCCTGAATCATGGATTCGATAGCCTGAGTGAAGTATACTGTATCCCGAACATTCTTGTACCAATACTCAGAAACCAGGTGAAGCCCATTTTCCTGAACTCCACTCACAGTTGAATAAAGTGGAATCGTAGTACGGGAAGGCTGAAGATGCTTCAATGCTGCAATCATTTCATCTTTCAGTGGCTCCATATGGTGACTATGGAAAGGTACATTGACTTGCAGGAAGCGATTGAAGATATCTCTTTCTGACAAACTAGCTGCCAGTTGCTCCATTTCGGGAATGTCACCTGCCAGTGCAATCATCTGAGGACCATTAATCGCTGCAATAGCTATTTGGGCTTCCAGTCCTTTGATTTCTTTTTTAACAGAAGGCAAATCCAGTCCTACTGCAAGCATTTTTCCTTTTCCCGTGGCCTGATTCTGATTTCGGCTACGGTGATAAATAACTTCCACTGCTTGTTCCAGTGTTAGTGCACCAGATGCATACGCAGCGGCTACTTCCCCTATCGAGTGACCCACACATCCATCGGCTTCTATGCCCCATGATTTCCATATTTCAGTAAGCCCTATTTGTACAGCCATAATAGCAGGCTGAGCAATACGGGTATCACTCACACGGGAAGTTGCTTCATCCCGACTCATTTCTTCCAGTAATGACCAATCTGCAATTTTAGAGAAGAGTGCATCTATTTTGAGAATAGTATCTCTGAAGACAGAGGATTCCTTAAGTAGTTGTTGACCCATGGCAAACCATTGAGGTCCCTGACCTGAATAAATGAAGGCTATGCGGGGCTTCTTAGACTCTTTTACTATCTGATACGTCATACCCTGACGTGTTTCTCCTTTTACAAACGCCTCAAGGTATTCTGATGCATCTGTTTTGGTGCGGGCTGCAATAGATAGCTTATGTTCAAAAGATGATCTTCTAGTTGCCAGTGAATAGCAGATATCCTGTAGAGATTCTGATGTTCCTTTCAGAAAGGGGATATAGCTGTTAGCTAGATCTTTGAGTGCTTTTTCATTCTTGGCAGAAATAAGGAAGAGATGAGGCATCATTCCGTCTTCAGAAGAAGAAAGATTTTTTGTGGCAGCCGGAATATATTCCTGTAATAAACAATGGGCATTGGTTCCACCTGCACCAAACGAGTTTACACCTGCATATACAACCGGAATATTTTGAGGAATAGTTTCCAGTGTAGTAGGCACTCTCAGTTTATATGTTTCAAAAGGTATTTTTGGATTGGGTTTTTCAAAGTGGAGATTGGCTGGAATCTGTCGGTTTTTTGTGATCAAAGCCAGTTTAATCAAACCTGCTATACCTGCTGCTGCTTCCAGGTGACCCATGTTGGTTTTTACAGAACCGATCACACATTTATTATCGGTGTTCCGGCCTTTGCCAACTACATTTCCAAAGGCTCTGGTTTCTAACGGATCACCTACTGGTGTACCTGTACCATGAGCTTCTACATAGGTAATCTCTGCTGGATTTACACCTGCCCGGTTATAGACAGTTTCCAGTAATTCTGTTTGGGCATCCGGATTAGGTACAGTAAATCCATCTTCTGTATAGCCATCCTGATTCACACCTGTTGCTCGAATCAGAGAATAAATCTGATCTCCATCTTCTAATGCTTTCGATAAAGGTTTTAATAAAATAACCCCACATCCTTCACTTCGTACATATCCATTGGCACGGCTATCAAATGTTTTACAATATCCGTCGGGAGAGAGGAAATTCCCCTTAGACATCAGAATAGATGTTTCTGGTTTGAGAAGGAGGTTTACACCACCGGCAAGTCCCATGGAACTTTCTCCATTCCAGATACTTTGGCAAGCCAGGTGTACTGCTACCAGTGAAGAGGAGCAAGCTGTATTCAAACTTACACTTGGGCCTTTGAGATTGTAAATGTAGGATAAACGATTGGCTACTGATGTAGAAGAAGCTCCCATTGCCACATGTGGGCTGATTTTATCTTTTTGGTAGCCGGAGCTTTGCATGTCCCAGTAATCGGTAGTAAATACACCCATGAAGACACAGGTTCTGGAGCCAGAGAGATCTTCTACTTTCACTCCTGCATCTTCCATTGCCTCATAGGTAATCTCAAGCAGCATT
Organism: Xanthocytophaga flava; assembly: GCF_030068545.1. NCBI lineage: Bacteria > Pseudomonadati > Bacteroidota > Cytophagia > Cytophagales > Rhodocytophagaceae > Xanthocytophaga > Xanthocytophaga flava. Next base: position 245,505 of record NZ_JASJOR010000011.1, read on the forward strand.
CTCTGTTGTGGATCAATACGTTCAGCTTCTTTGGGGAATATGTTAAAGAAACTGGCGTCAAACTGGTCTATTTCTTTTAAAAAGCCACCTTTTCGGGATTTGATTTTGCCTGCTTTTTGTGTGTCAGGGTCGTAGTAATTATCCAGTTTCCAGCGATTTTCCGGAACGTCGGTGATTGCGTCAAACCCTGCCTGAAGTCTGCTCCAAAAGGAGGCTGGATCTGTTACATTTCCAGGGAACCTACATCCGATGCCAATAATGGCAATAGGTTCAAGATTGTTTTTTTGAGGAGATTCAAATGATAACTGCTCAGGCATAATAGTAGAAGGTTAGGTTTAACAAATTACATGTATGAGGTGGCGTAAGTGTTATTCTACGAAAAAAACATGCACACGGGAGTATATATCACTCCCTGTCGTCTACCAAACTGAATGAGTACCGATGGATGAAATAACTACCTGAAAATTTATGGTTGTAAGAATTGTGGAATGATCGCTTATAAGTGATAAGCTGAAAGAAAAAGTCTGGGGTTAGAGTAAAAACTAGATAAAATGAACAGTGGTTGGGTTATGATAAAGTCTTATGTAAAGTAACAATCAGATAAATCAGAAGTATTGAGAAATACACTATTAGGTATGTAAGTATGTAGAGTTTGTTTCTTATCTACAGATTTTAAATTTATATGATTAGTTGAATCTATGAGAAGATTTATTTCGCTGGAATGCTACTAAGGTAAAGAAATAGTAAATAATTAGTCAATAGAAGAAGTGTATTTTTTTTGTTGTGATTGTGTTTTAAATTACTATTACGATTATTTTTTATTTTTTATTGGAAAAATACTTTTTATAAGAGTAGCTGTACTGTATTTATAGGTGCCTGGGAGCGAATAAATTATAAAGATCTTATTAACAATATGAAAGCTGAGTGGCAGTAACTGGGTTTGCCAGTATAAGGACAGTCAGTTTGAATAAATAGTATAAATTCTATATGCTAAGTACTATACGGAGGCATAGCAACATTTCAAATACTTTGAAGAATATATATACTATATAGTACTTATTGAAGATATATTGGTTTTAACTACACAAGTCTGAATAAATTTGTATATAAAGTCTATTGAACTTGTAGAGTTTAATATATTTGCCGAAAAAACGTACCCAATGCACTCTGAGACAAAAGAACGTTTGACGGATAATCAGCTGCTTGCTTTACTGAGAGAGAGCGATTCTGCTGCACTTGAAGAGTTATATTATAAATATTCCTCAAAGCTATACTCCTTTGCTTATAAGGTGCTTCGGGACAAGGATACCTGTAAAGATATTATTCAGGAGATCTTCTCTCAACTTTGGGTTCGAAGAGATTCTATTCAAATTATTTCTTTGGAATCATATCTATATGCGGCCACTCGTTTTCAGGTGTTTAATGCCATTCGGGAAGGAAAACATCATGACCAGTTATGGGAAGAAATAGAAAACAGGCATTTTAGTAATACCACCGAAGAAAAAGTAAATGAGAAAGAAGCATTACATCTGATAGAATCTGCCTTTGACGCATTGCCTGGCAGGTGTCGGGAAATCTTTAGAATGAGTCGTTTTGAGCAATTATCTACCAAAGAAATAGCCACTATATTAGGCATTGCTCCCAAAACCGTAGAGAATCAGTTAACTATTGCCTTAAAACGTTTACGCCTGGTTTTGCATCATCTTTTCTGCCTCACTTTTGTCATTTTAAGTATTCCCTCATAAAAATTTAAAAAAAATCACAGAGTGCTTTGGGGGTAGAGTGGTCTTTTTTATACATACTCTACAGAATGACTAAAGATACATTTAAACAATTACTGGATAAGTTTCTTGCTGGTAAGACCAATCCTGCAGAAGAACAAGTACTTTTTGAGATTTACGAAGAGTTTCAAAAAGATTCTATACCCTTAGATGTTAATCTCACTCAGGAAGAAAATCAGAAAATAATTAAAGAAATCTTATTCGCAGAGAAAGAGCCAGAATCAAAACCACTTACTTCAACTATTTCTTTCCGGTTACGGATAGCTGCCTCTATAGGACTGTTGCTTGTATGTACACTGGTTGCCTGGATAGGAAGGTCTAAATGGTTAGTTATACTAAATCCTGTACATACTATTACTGTGCTTACAAAACCAGGTGAGAAGAAGAAGGTAAAGTTGCCAGATGGCACATGGGTTTGGTTAAACTCAGGTAGTAGTTTGTCTTATCCGGACGTATTCAGAGATAGTTTGCGGATTGTGAGACTAAGTGGTGAAGCACATTTTGATGTAACACACAAGGCCGATCAACCTTTTATTGTAGAAACAAATCAGCTAAGTGTTCGGGTATTAGGTACTGTTTTTAATGTGAAGGCCTATGCAAAAGATAAAAAAACGGAAACAGCATTAATCAGAGGATCTGTATTGGTAAAGGTTCATGATCTGCCTAACAGAAAAGTTGTATTACATCCTTCTGAGAAACTAGTGTTATATCCAAAAAAGAAGGCGGATACTGGTTCTGATTCAACACTTCAATTGGAAAAAATAAATCATACAGAATCTGCCAATTCGGTAGTAGAAACGGATTGGACACAAAACAGATTGAGTTTTACCAATGAGTCATTTGAACAGATTGCGGCAGATATGGAACGATGGTATGGAGTGAAAATAACCTTTGAAAATGAAGAAATAAAACAATCCCGGTTTACAGGCTCCGTAAGCAGTCGTACCAGTTTGTGGACTGTACTGGAAACATTGAAACTTACCAGACAATTTTCTTACAAAAAAATGAAAGACAATCTAATTCATATCTACTAGATTATAAACCAAAGGGAAATGCTGTGAAACATTTCCCCCTTTGAATTTAAATTTCCGAATCAGGTGTCAATTGGCGTTGGAGCCTGATTCATATTACTCATTTAAATTGTTGTAAATGTATGAAAAAAAGGCCAAAGCTTCGAGGTCATGGAATTGCTATGCCCCGTATTTTGGGAATTGTAAAACTGTCAATTGTTTTTGCACTACTTATTTTGTTGCCTGTATCGGCCAAGGTATATTCTCAGAATACGCACATTAGTCTGAAATTAAGTAATGTAACACTGGCTAATGCATTGAAAGCATTGGAAGAAAAGACAGGATACCAGTTTTTCTATAACAATAATCTTTTTCCTGCCTCACAGAAAATAACTCTTGATGTACAGGATGCTTCTTTGGCAGAGATTCTGGGCATCTTATTACAGAATACTTCCTTTACCTATAAAGAGGTCGATAACCACATCATTGCCTTTGTGAAGAATCCAGCAGTAGCTATACAGATCAAAGGTGTGGTTATTGATGATAAAAGCAATCCACTACCTGGAGTAAGTGTAGTATTAAAAGGTACTACTACAGGCACAGTTACAGGTGCAGATGGGAGTTATTCACTTAACCTGCCTGACGAAGGTGGCACACTGGTTTTTTCGTTTGTAGGATATCTGACCGAAGAAATTGTAGTGAGTAAAAACCAGTCAATTAATGTGACACTCCTTCCGGATGTAACCGCTCTCAATGAAATTGTAGTGGTTGGATATGGAAGCCAGAAAAGAACAGAAATTACAGGTGCCGTGGCTACTTTTGATGCCCGTAGTATTGAAGAAAAGCCTATTGCCCGTGTAGAACAGGCACTAATAGGTCAAATGCCTGGTGTACAGGTGCGACAGCAAACAGGAATGCCTGGGGGTGGCTTGAGTATACTGGTGCGAGGCTCAGGCTCTGTTACAGCTGGAACAGAACCACTGTATGTAATTGATGGCTTTCCGCTGGATGTCGTGAGTCAGAACTCCAATGGTAGTTTTAGTGGAAATCCCTTGACAAACCTAAACCCTAATGATATTGAGAGTATTCAGGTACTGAAAGATGCAGCGGCTGGTGCTATCTATGGGTCAAGGGCTGCCAATGGTGTTGTAATTATTACAACAAAAAAGGGGCAATCTGGAAAAATGAAGATAGGAATTAATGTCAATACAGGTGTAAGTCAGGTAGCTAAAAAACAGGATTTGCTTAGTCCCTCTGAATGGGTTGAAATGGCTACTGAGGTAGCGAATACAAACTGGGTAAGATCTGGTTCTGGCCGGACTGCTGATCAAACGAATGAAGAACGCAGAACTATTCTGGGGCTGGCTCCTGGTGCTGTTAATACATCGTATATGACTGACGATCGTTGGGCACAACCAGGCCATCCGGGACTTATGTATGTAGACTGGCAGGATGAAGTATACCGTAAAGCGTTATTTCAAAACTATGAAGTATCTGCCAGTGGTGGCACAGACAACGTTAAATATTTCATATCGGGCAATTATCTGAATCAGCAAGGTACGCTGATCAACTCTGATTATAAAAACTATGGATTGCGGGCCAATGTAGAAGCCAATGCCAGCAAACGTCTTAAGTTTGGAATCAATATTGCACCTACCTATTCGATCAATAATACTCCAGATGCAGAGGGGAAAGATAATTATCTGATGAAGATGTTTCAGTTGACACCTGTGGTAGAGGAAAGTGCCGGATTAAACTCAGGAGCTTTTGAAAATACAACCTATACATGGGCTACTACCAAAATTTTAAGTCCTGTAGCCTATTTTAACAATACCATAGGTCGTTCAAAAACTACACGTTTGCTTGGGTCATTGTATGGAGAATTACAGATTTTACCAGGTTTGGTAGCCAAATCAACCATAAACTTTGATGAAGCCAACCAATATACCAAGAAGTTTATTCCGGATTATGTGGTAGCAGGAGTTTTATCTGAACGGATTACTAATCCTGGGAAAAACTCTTCTGGTTCGTATAGTGGATTCAAAAAGCAGAACTTTGTTAACGAGAATACATTGAGTTATTCGAAAGTGCTAGCTCAGGATCATAGCATCTCTGCTGTAGCAGGGGTCTCCTATAGTTCTGTGCATTATGAGGCTTTTAGTATCAGTACTGCTGGTGGATTTGCCAACAATCTGGTCACTACCTTAAACAATGCCATTGCCAATTCTTCTGGTGTAACATTAACGGGAAGTACCAGTGAGAGTAACAGTACATTGTTTTCGTATTATGGCAGGGTTCAGTACAACTACAAAGAGAAATACCTGTTGTCTGCTACACTTCGCCGTGATGCATCCTCCCGGTTTGGTGAACAGAGCCGCTGGGGTACTTTTCCATCCGCTTCTATCGGATGGCGTATTTCTCAGGAGCCCTTCTTACAGAATATACACTTTATTGATGATTTGAAACTGAGAGTAAGCTGGGGAAAATCAGGTAACAATAACATCGGTAACTATAGTGCGATTCCTACTCTGTCAAGCTCTAATTACAGTTTTGGTGGTAATGCCGGCACAGTAGCTAACGGACAAGTAGTATCGGGATTGGCTAACCCGTTGTTGAAATGGGAAACGTCCAATACCTATAATGCGGGGTTTGATATGAGTGTGTTTAAAGGACGCATCAGTATGAATTTTGATGTGTATCGCAAAAAGAACACAGATCTGTTACTGAACCTGCCTGTACTAGCAGCTAGTGGATTTAATTCCAGTTTGCAAAATATAGGCGCCGTTGTGAATAAAGGATTGGAGATTGGACTCAATACTGTAAACGTTGTTTATGGCGATTTTCAGTGGTCTACCAATGGCAATATCGCATTTAATAGCAATAAAGTTGTAGAGTTAGGTAACGACGATTCTCCTATTTATATCTCGTCTGCTTATAGTGGCAGCAACCCTCCATTTCTGCTTCAGAAAGGTGTACCTATCTTCAGTTACTACATCACCAAGACACAGGGAATACTTACTCAGGCTGATATAGATGATCCTTCAGTTGCCAAACTGAGTAAACAAACCGTAGGAGATGCTAAATATTATGATTACAATAAAGATGGTGTAATTGATGCGGATGATCGTGTTATTGGTGGACAGCCTACTCCTAAATATACATGGGGATTGACGAATACATTTAAGTACAAAGACTTCGATCTGAGCGTACAGGTATATGGGCAACATGGTGGTTCTATCCTGTCTTATCTGGGTCGGGCTATTGATTTTTCAGGTAGCACAACTGCCAATACACTAGGTATATGGCGAGATCGGTGGACAACCGAAAATCAGAATTATGATGCACCAAGAGGAAAATCTGCTTCTTCCTATACAGTACCTTATGTGACTTCTGACTGGATCTACTCTACGGATTTCTGGAGAATTCAGAACATTACACTAGGCTATAATCTAAAAGGAATTGTAAAATTCAAAGGTATATCTGCTGCCCGTGTGTATGCCTCTCTTCAAAACTGGTTTGGGCATGACAAATACAAAGGTGGAGTAAATCCGGAAGCCCAGAATACGAACGTTAGCGGTAACAGCAGTTATGCATTGCCAGGAGATTATGGTGCAATGCCACTGAGTAAAACAGCTTCTATTGGAGTAAACCTATCTTTCTAATATTTGATCTAATGTTGATTTTTATGAAAAAAATACCATACATCTTTTTGTTTGCTTTGATTCTGGGATTGTGCAGCTGTGAAAACGAACTGGATCAGATTCCTGTTTCAAGCATTACTACAGGCAATTTTTATAGCAATACCAATGATTTTACCCAGGCTGTCAATGGTGCCTATTCACAATTAAAAGCATATCCCAATCAGTCATTGTGGCTAAGCGAAATGCGTAGTGATAATATAGCAGCTGTATCAGATGGAAACAGAGACTGGCAGGGGGTGAATGATTTTTCGCCCAATCTTACTACCACCGGATTCATTGTCAATGCCTGGAGCAATATGTTTAATGGCATATACAATTCCAACACTGTTCTGGATGCACTGGAAACGAAAGGTGGAAATATATCTGATGAGTCCCTGCGTATCCGATTTGGTGCAGAGTGTCGTTTCTTACGTGCTTTCTATTATTTTCAGCTGGTGCGTTTGTATGGTAAACTGCCTATTCTCAATAAGGCAATGACTGCTACAGAAGTCGCGGGTGTGCCCCGTAGCTCGGTAACAGAGGTATATGATTTTATCATTGAAGATCTGGAATATGCAGCTACTAATTTGCCAGCTTCCTATAATGCTGCAAATGTCGGACGGGCTACTTCCTACGCGGCCAAAGGTATATTGGGGTTGGTATACCTGACTCGTTCGGGACCAACCTATGGCATTGAGGGACCAGGACTGGATAGTAATGAGTATGACAAAGCTCTGGCACTGTTTAATGAAATCATCACCAGCAATCAGTTTGCATTTCTTTCTGACTATGCGTCTATTTTCTCATATACCAATGAAAACAACAAAGAAGTAATCTTTGATGTACAGTTTATCAGTAGTTCCAATGGTGCTGGCTTTCCAAGTCAGCTGGTACCTGTGGCTTACTGGACTAGCCTGGGTATTTCCAATACCTATGGCAATGGATATGGGGCAAGTAACTTTAACGTATCTGATAATTTACGTGCTTCATATGAAAGCAGTGAAGGGGAAGGTTCAGATGTTCGGGAAGATTTTACGATTCAGCTTTCTTACTCAAATCCGTTTGTAAAGAAATATATTGATCTGTCGAAGAAGGGGACTAGTGGAACAGATTGGCCTGTTAATTTTATAGTGCTTCGGTATACAGACGTACTGCTGATGAAAGCTGAATGTATTTTGCATGGGACAACGGGTACACAGGAAGACGTAGATGCTATCGTAAATCAGGTAAGAGCCAGAGCAGGAATTGCACCTGTCAGCAATGTAACTCTTGAAGTACTGATGGAAGAACGCAGACGCGAATTTTTGGGAGAGGGACTTCGCTGGAATGATCTGGTACGTTCCGGTCAGGTTATTACAACTATGAATGCATGGAGAGAAAGTGATGATCTGTTAACTATTAGCGAAGTAGTGCCTAATTATGTTATTTATCCTATACCTGCCGCTGAGATTCTGGCAAAACCAGGATTATATACTCAGAATCCAGGTTATTATTGATGTATAAAAGGATAATAAATTTATCTGCATATCTGATCCCTGAACCAAGATTCTATCAGACCAGATATATTTTACCAGTCAGAGACAATCTTTCTGACTGGTATTTTCTGTTTTAACCCTTATGCATATGAAACCTACAATCATTCAGCCTATAGGAATCTGCCTTATCCTGTTTTTCTCTTTATCCTGTAAGGTAAGCCCTGTAAAACAACAAGCTGCCCGACAGCCCAATATCATTTTTCTGCTGGCAGATGACCTTGGTTATGGTAATCTGACATGCTATAACTCCAGGAGCCCTGTCCCTACTCCGAATATAGACCAACTGGCACGTGAGGGAACTCGTTTTACACGGTTTTATTCAGGTAGTACCGTTTGTGCACCTTCCAGGGCTTCTCTGATGACAGGGTTGCATATGGGGCATTCGTATATTCGGGGCAATACCCGTTTGCCACTACGTTCACAGGATACTACATTGGCTCAACGACTACAAAATCATGGGTATGTAACTGGAATGTTTGGAAAGTGGGGATTGGGTGAAGAAGGAACTTCTGGGTCACCGGAAATCAAAGGCTTTGATGAATCTGTTGGATATCTCAATCAGCGACATGCTCATAATTACTACACAGATTATCTGTTTGAAGTGAAAAATGGAAAGATCCAAAAGATCCAAATTGACTCTACCCAATATAGTCATGACCTGATTATACAGCGGGCGTATTCTTTTATTCGTTCACACAAAGATCAGCCTTTCTTTTTGTATCTCCCTGTCACTATTCCGCATGCCGAACTATTTCCGCCTGCCAGTGATCTAAAAGCTTTCCAGAATGCAGATGGGAGCAGCAAGTTCGCCCCAGAAACACCCTACAATCAGAATGGAGGTTCGTATCGTAGTCAGCCTCAGCCTCATGCTGCCTTTGCTGCTATGCTTACCAAACTGGATGGCAATGTGGGTGAACTGCAACGATTAGTGAAAGAACTCGGTCTGGACAACAATACATACATCTTCTTCACCAGTGACAATGGACCTCATAAGGAAGGTGGCGCAGATCCGGAATACTTTAACAGCAGTGGACCTTTACGCGGTATTAAACGTGACTTGTATGAAGGAGGTATTCGTGTGCCTATGATTGTGAAAATGCCAGGCAAAGTTCCTGCCGGACGGGTGAGTGAGCAACCCTGGGCATTCTGGGATATCTTGCCAACATTTGCTGAACTAACAAACTTTTCAGTACCTGCTTCTGTTGATGGACTTTCTTTCGTCAATGAGCTGACAGGTAAAGGCCCTCAAAAACCACACGAATATCTCTTCTGGCAATTTAATGAAGGTTATCTGCAACAGGCTGTGGTGCAGGGTGACTGGAAGCTAATTCGTTTCAAACGAAAAGGGCAATCTGAAACACTCGAATTGTATAACCTGAAAAACGACATTCACGAAAACAACAATCTGGCTTCTGCTTATCCGGATAAAGTAAAAAGTTTGTATGGATTAATAAAACAATCTGTTACGCCTGCTGAGCATTCGGAGTTTGACTGGTCTGCGGTAGAACAATAACATTGTTTTTATCTGAGGAAAGTAAAATCATCTTTTGGTAAAAAGGGATAGGTATTGGCTTTTGTTATCGGATGGTTTTCCCTTACTACCTATTTTGTCTCTTACACATAATGTATAATTTATCAGAATCACGACGCGGATTTTTGAAAAAATCAGCTCTGCTTGTTTCATCTTATCCGTTTAGAAATACACTTTCTGATTCGTTAACTTTTGCGCCTTCCAATGGTGTAAATCCTGTTGAACTCAAATGGCTGGCACCCTTTAAAGCTGGGATTGCATCTGGAGTCACCTGTGGCGTCTGCTGGCCTCAGGGGAAGGTAAAGAAGGGAAGTGATTTTATTGCTATTGATGAAAAACAGCAGGGTCTACCTGTGCAAAGCAGGCCTTTAGCCTATTGGCCAGATGGCTCACTAAAGTGGACTGCTCATACTCTTACTACAGATAGTATTACTGCAAAACAGATCTTTGTTAAACCTGGAAAATCCAAAAACCTTGACAAAAAAGTTCTGGTGACAGAAACGAGTGATACTATTCAGGTAGATACAGGAACGATCCGTTGTTCCATTGCCAGGTCCGGATCTGTGCTGATTCGATCCATTGTACGGCAGGAACGTGAAATTGTAAAAGATGGCAAGCTTATATTACTACTGCAAGATCAACCTGACTCAGAGGAGAGTCTGGTAATTCGGAGAGAAAATTTTCAAGGGACTATTGCCTGTGTACATATTGAACAGGCTGGCCCTCTCAGGTCAGTAATTAAATTCACCGGGATTCATCAGTCTGCTTCCGGACAAAAACAGATTCCGTTTGTTGTACGTTTGTATTTTCATCATAATAGTGAAGCGATTCGGGTAATGCATACACTTATCTATGATGGAGAAGAAAGCCAGCACTTTATCAAAGGAATAGGTATTTCTTTTGGTGTAACACTTAAAGATGAGTTATACAACCGCCACATTCGGTTTGTGAATAGCGAACATGAGGGTGTCTTTGCTGAAGCTGTGCAGGGGCTTACCGGATTAAGACGCGATCCAGGCAAAGCAATCACAGATGCACAGCTGAATGGAAAATCTGTGGAACCAAACTTTCCAAAAGAAGTAGGAACACGGTTGCAGTACATCCCAGCTTTTGGAGATTATACCTTGTCACAGGGAGAATACAATGCTTTTTCTATTCGTAAACGAACTTCTGCCAAACACAGCTGGATTACTGCCGGACATGGACAAAAAGCAATAGGACTTGCTTATCTGGGTACTTCTTCTGGCGGCTTAGCTGCGGGTATCCGAAATTTCTGGCAGAGCTATCCTGCCCAACTGGATGTTCGTGATGCCAATACAGAGACGGGTAGATTAACCCTGTGGTTCTGGGCTCCGGATGCGCCCGCTATGGATCTGCGGTTTTATCATGATGGCATGGAACAGGATACGTTTGCAAAGCAACGAGAAGGGCTGGAAATTACGTACGAAGATTATGAGCCTGGATTTGGAACTGCCAAAGGTGTGGCTCGTACCAGTGAAGTAATGCTATGGGTAGTAGAGGCAACTCCTTCACGGGAGACATTGCTGGAAATGGCTGATACACTACAAAATCCTCCCTTACTGGTATGTGATCCCGGATATCTGGAACAACTAAAGGTATTTGGTGGCAACTGGAGTAGGGCCGATGTTTCTGTCCCCGCAAAAGCTGCTCTTGAAAAACAACTGGACTATTACTTTAATTATTATGTGCATCAGGTAGAGCAACATCAGTGGTATGGTTTCTGGAATTATGGCGATTTTATGCATACCTACGATCCGGACCGGCATACCTGGCGATACGATGTAGGCGGATTTGCATGGGATAACTCTGAACTGTCTACAGATTTATGGCTCTGGTACTACTTTCTGCATACTGGTCGGGCAGATGTTTTTCGTGTAGCGGAAGCCATGACCCGACACACAGGAGAAGTAGATGTACACCACCTCGGGCCTTTCGCTCCGCTGGGTTCCCGACACAATGTGATGCATTGGGGATGCAGTGCCAAACAACTTCGTATCAGTACCGCTGCAAACCGGCGGATGTATTATTATCTGACAGGTGATGAACGGGTGGGCGATCTACTTACAGAACAAGTAGAAGCAGCACGTACACTTGCCAAAATCATTCCTGGCCGTAAGTTACCACAGGGAGAAGATGTCAATCCAACACCCCATCCATTGGATAGTGTGCCTGTAGGTTTTGGCACAGACTGGGGAGCAATAGCAGCAGCTTGGCTCACTCAATGGGAACGTACTGGTGATCCTGGTATACGGAAAAGACTACTTACTAGTATGCGTGCCATCGCTGCTCAGCCCAAAGGTTTCTTTACAGGAAGTAGCTGGCTCAATGTTTCGACTGGGGAGTTTACTATTTCTCAGGATAAAGACATTAGTGTATCTCATTTAAGTGCCGTATTTGGGTTAACAGAAATCTGTGAGGAGTTAGTAGCCTTGGTCAACGAGCCTGCTTTTACAAAGGCCTGGCTGCAATATTGTCGCCTATACAACGCTTCTGAAGAAGAGCAGAAATCCGAATTGGGACAAAGTGCTTCCAAGTTGAATCTGCAACAGGGACATTCCCGACTGACAGCCTTTGCTGCTAGCCACACTCAGGATAAAACACTGGCAGCACGTGCCTGGAAAGAATTTTATGCAGGAAAAGCAGGTATTGTTTTGGGTAAAGGAAAACTAGTAACCATAAAAGGATCTCAGGTATTAAATCCAGTAGAGGAAGATCGTACTATTTCAACCAATGCAGTAGCACAATGGGGCTTGGCAGCTATGCAGTGTCTGGCCTATGTGGGACAATATATTCCGGAAAATTAAATCTGTTTGTACTATGCAAATAAATAAGGTAGTTGGTCTGTCGCTTATCTTGTTGTTAGTTGGGGTGGGAGTTCAAAAGCTACAGGCACAACGAAAAGAAAAGAAACGATTAGTGTTTTCAGATGATTTTGAGCGGAAATTAGATACAACCCACTGGGTTGCCGAGATCGAGCCATTGCCTGGTTCAACGGTTTCCGTTCAGAATGGATACCTGGACCTGAATACCAAAGGAGGCGTAACTGTATGGCTAAATAAAAAACTGAAAGGGAATTATATGATTGAGTATACACGTAAAGTTGTACTCAATGGAGAACCTAACGACCGTGTTTCGGACCTGAATCAGTTTTGGATGGCTACAGATCCTAAGAATCCTCAACTCTTTACAAGAAATGGAAAGTTTGAGGCTTACGATAGTTTGTCATTGTATTATGTTGGGATGGGAGGGAATACCAACACTACTACCCGATTTCGTAAATACAATGATGGAGAGCGCACATTGGTACAGGAGTATCTGGATGCTGAACACTTATTGAAGCCAGGAATTGACTATCATATCCGAATCATTGTAAAGGGTAATCAAATCAGTTTCTGGGTTAATGACCAATGCTATTTTTTATATAACGATCCGAATCCCTTAAAGGAAGGTTATTTTGGTTTCCGCTCCACTTGGTCACATCAACAGATTAGCCAGATACGAATTTACCAGTTATAAATTTAGTCAGATAAATACAGGTTTGTCTTGGAATTTATGATGTAAAGTTAAATATTTGGAAATCAGTATATAATGATCTTTTTTGATATTTTTTTGAAAGAGAAGCGAAGGACATATGTTCTTTTGTTGTGCATAATTCTTTCGCTTTTCTGTTTTGTGATCAGCTTATTTAACTGATATTGTTTACTCTCATCCGTCAGTATCCATGCAAACAGACTGGACTTTGATCGAAGGCTCACCTATTCCATTAGGTGTCAGCTATAACCCCATTGTAAAAGCCTATAACGTGGCATTGTATTCCAATCATGCCGCTAAAGTAAGTTTGTTACTATATGCAGAAGGGGAGTATGAATTGCCCAAATATACCATTGTGCTTAACCCATTGATCAATAAATCACAGCGGGTATGGCATTGTTATCTCAAAGAATCAGAAATTCAGGGTGCTGCCTATTATGCGTTTCAGGTAGATGGTCCTGTTAACATAGAAGAACCCTACTGGCACGCCTTCAATCCTAAAAAAATATTACTGGACCCCTATACAAAGGCTATCTTCTTTCCTCCTGGATTTAACCGGTTGGCAGCTTGCGATGGATTATCCAATGCTGGAAAGGCAGCCTTGGGGTGTTTACGATCGTTAAAAGATGCAGCCGCTCCTTTTGACTGGCAGAATGATACACCCGTCCGTCATACAGATAACCTGATCATCTATGAAATGCATGTGAGGGGATTTACACGTCGTGCAAATGCAGAGGTACCAGTTGGACAGGAGGGAACCTTTGCAGGAGTTGTTGCCAAAATCTCTTATCTGAAAGAGCTGGGGATTACAGCTGTTGAACTTATGCCCGTGTTTCAGTTTGATCCTCAGGAGAATAATTATTGGGGATATATGCCACTTGGATTCTTTATGCCCCATCTGGCCTATTCTTCAGACAAAACACCGGGTGGAGCGATGCGAGAGTTTAAAACTATGGTTCGCGAACTCCACAAAGCAGGTATTGAGGTGATTCTGGATGTGGTGTTTAACCATACAGTAGAAGGAGGCAAGGGTGGGCCTGTATATCATTTCAAAGGGATTGATAACAGTACTTATTATCTGTTGAAACATGATCCTGCCAATCCTTATCTGAATTATAGTGGTACTGGCAATACGTTACGCACAGATCATCCGGCTACGCAGCAGTTCATTATGGATTGCCTGCGTTACTGGGTCACCGAAATGCATGTAGACGGCTTTCGTTTTGATTTGGCTTCGGTGTTTTCGCGTACTTCCGATGGTAGGGTAGGAGATACTCCTATCTTTGCTCAACTGGCAGCGGATCCGGTATTGTCCTCTGTACGAATGATTGCCGAACCCTGGGATGCCGTGGATGTATATCAACTGGGAAGGGCTTTTCCTGGAGTTACCTGGTTACAATGGAATGGCAAGTTTCGGGATGATGTCCGGCAGTTTGTTAAAAGTGATGCCGGGTTTGTAGGTGCATTGATTCAGCGCCTATATGGAAGCGACGATTTATTCCCTGGAGATGCTTTTCATGCCTATCATTCCTACCAGAGTGTAAATTATATCAATTCGCATGACGGATTTACCTTGTATGATACAGTTGCCTACAATTCGAAACATAATCAAGCCAATGGACATAACAATACCGATGGCCATGAGCCGAATCTAAGCTGGAATTGTGGTATAGAAGGTGATATGGGTGTGTCAGAGGCCGTGATGCAGTTACGGCAACGGCAGGCGAAGAATTTCTTTACTCTTCTCATGTTATCCAACGGAACACCTATGTTTGTGGCTGGGGATGAATTTTTGCATACCCAGAATGGAAACAATAATGCCTATAATCAGGACAATGAAACCAGCTGGTTAAACTGGAATCGCCTTGATCAGTTTTCAGGATTCCATCAGTTTATTGTAGCGTTAATTCGTTTCCGCAAAGAACAGGATGGCATCAGTCGAAGCCGTTTCTGGCGAAATGATGTGAGATGGTATGGCGTAAATGGCCAACCTGACTTTCAACCCTCTTCCCGTAGTCTGGCATTTAGTCTCAAACTTTCATCTGGCAAGACATTGTATGTAATGATCAATGCTTACTGGGAAGGTCTACCCTTTGTGATTCAGGAGCCCGGCCCCTGGTCACGTATTATCAACACCTATCTGGCTTCAGGAGAAGATATCCTCAAAGAAGGAACTGAAACTATCACCCATTCAGACTATTGGGTAGGTGAACGATCTATAGTAGTTCTGCTAAGTAATCATTGAAAAAAAGGAAATTAGAAATGCAGTCCAAAAGAGTAAAGAAAAACAAAAGAGTTATAAAGAGAGGATCGCCACCTTTAAACGCGAAAGGTTATAGCTGTGTGTAGGGAATCTTTCTGCCACAATGAAAGTCGCTTGTCGTGTCCCATATCTTTCATGGAAATGAGGTCTGTAAATAAAGAAAAGCTTCCTCCCTGTCCTTCTGTAAGAATCTTGTGACAAATAGTGCCACGTTTGTTTTCTGAGAAAAATAATTATCTCCAATCGAAAGGTCGCCGGTCTTGTCACGAGATTCTTCCAGAAGGACAATAAAGGGTAGAAAACAGGAAAAAGTTGAGAGGACAGAGAAAAATGATTTTTTCCTAGAATATTTAGAGATGAAAGAGATCTCTAACAAAACACAGAGAGATATATTCGCAAAATAAAACAGCGCCTACACTTCCTAAGAGAGTGTAGGCGCTGAATACAATGCCTCATATCATCTGAGAATTACATAGAGCTTTTTGCATCAAATAATTTATTCTGAACACTATTACTATACACCGCATAGTTAAAGCCTTTCTGAATAGCATACGCCCCATACTCTCCTTTTTTATTTAGCGCAAGAAAACCTACCTGGATCTTATCATATCCCGGATATTTCTTTTTAATACGCTCTACCGCTGTAACACATGCTTTCTGAGGAGACATACCCTGGCGCATCAGCTCCACTACCAGATGGCTACCAACTGTACGAATAACCGCTTCACCCAGACCTGTAGAACATGCTGCACCTACTTCGTTGTCTACATATAGTCCTGCACCAATAATAGGAGAATCACCTACACGACCGTGCATTTTAAAGGCCATCCCACTGGTAGTACAGGCACCAGATAATTTACCATTGGCATCCAGCGCAATCATACCAATAGTATCGTGACGTTCGATGTTAATAACAGGTTCGTATTTAGCTGTTTTCAACCATTCTTTCCATGCCTTCTCTGACTCAGGTGTCAGTAGATTCTCTTCTTTAAATCCTTTGGACAAGGCAAACTGACGTGCTCCTTCTCCAACCAGCATTACATGGGGAGTATCCTCCATCACTTTGCGGGCTACTGAAATCGGATGCATAATATTTTGCAGGAATGCTACCGAACCACAGTTATCATTTTCATCCATAATACAGGCATCCAGTGTTACCTTTCCATCACGATCAGGCAGACCACCATATCCTACAGTATTTACTTTAGGATCAGCTTCAGGTACCATAACTCCTTTTTCTACAGCATCCAGTGCCCGTCCTCCTTTGCTTAGAATATCCCAGGCCGCCTGGTTAGCCGGAATGCCGTGGTCCCAGGTAGAAAGAACGATTGGTCCACCTGCTGGTGCTTTACCTGGATTAATATGCTGATCAACTGATGTGCCATTGCCCCGTAAATACGAAAAGAATGCAGCTCCCATTGCAGAAATCTTCAGAAACTGTCTGCGGTTATTCATAATGCTTGTTTGGATAAGGTTTTATTAGGAAGTATTTTTGACAAAGAAATTCAAAATAATAAAATAATTTAGTATGTCTGATCAAATTACCGTCGAAATTTGTGTGAACTCTGCTATTTCTGCAATAGAGGCTCAAAAAGGAGGGGCGAATAGAGTGGAGTTGTGTGAGAATCTTTGGGAGGGAGGTACAACACCCAGTGCAGGAACTATTGCTATTGCCCGTAAGAATTTAACTATTCAACTATTCGTTATTATCCGTCCGCGTGGAGGTGATTTTCTGTATTCAGACGATGAGTTTGAGGTAATGAAACATGATATCCTGACTGCCAAACAGCTAGGTGCTGATGGGATTGTAACAGGTATCCTGACAGCAGATGGACGAGTGGATATACCTCGCATGAAAGAACTGAAAGAACTGGCTGCTCCGCTACCCATTACCTTTCACCGGGCATTCGACATGGTAGCAGATCCTTATCAGGCACTGGAAGATTGTATTGCATTGGGGATGGACCGGATACTTACCTCAGGGCTGGAAAAATCGGCTATCGAAGGAATGGAACTGATTGCCGAACTGGTACAAAAAGCAGCTGGCCGTATTCGTATTATGCCAGGATCTGGTATCAATGAGAAGAACGTACACAAGCTGGTGCAGTATACAGGCGTAAAAGAAGTGCATTTCTCTGCTATGCGAACTGTTGACAGTCAGATGGAATATCGTCAGGCGAATGTGTTTATGGGAGGGGTGATGCGGCCACCAGAGTTTCTGATAACGGTGACAGACCCTGTAAAAGTGGAACGGGTACGAAATGCGGCACAATAAAGGAGTTGAGACTAGAGCCTTCGCTTTTGAGAAGATTGAAGGCTCGGTTTTTCTTTTGCTTGTTTGTAATGTTATTTCAGATTTCTGATCATTGTTCTTCTACAAACTTCTTTGTTTTCGTATCTAAAGTTGAGTTGTAGCCCAGAACCTATCTCTTCTTATCGCCCTGTCCCTTTTTTGTCACGCCACAGCGTGATATCAAAAAAGGGAAAAAAAATCCAAAGCTTCGCCTTACAGAATTTTTATCCCTACGCACCACACTTCCAGTTACGTTTAAAGTAATCACAACTCTCTTTGTAATAGTTCTTTTACTCTAAAGCAGCATTATATGATACAAATCAATTCCATTTTACTTCCATATTCGGACATGTAATGGCTATCTTCATTGTAAGCAACAGTCCGTTTATATAAATAATGATTTTAGGTACTCATGACTATTCTTATTCGGAAATGCCTATAGGATCACCTTATCTAATAATAGTGTCAATTATTCTAATCCAATCCATTTTTCCAAGTTTCTCTTTTCTTCATCAACCGCCAGCCAAGTATTTACGTTATCTATCTCCTTCTTATCATATGCTGTTAAATATTGAATATGAATTTTCTCACCTTCTTGTAAATCTGGAATTTTAGTCATAAAGCCATTTTTCCTGGTTTCAGTCATTTTTTGATAGAGTTCAAGATTACTTTCTAGCCTCTGAGGAAACCAATTGTTATCCTGTGCTCTTAAATTCAACATTTCACCATCTTCTGTACCAATGTGTAAAATCCACTCATTATTACTAGCTTCTATTGCATTCAAGTTTTGTCCAGTCGTTACATCAAATTTAATGTTATTACTAATTATGTCAAGAAGACAATAAGTTTCAAGAAGCTCATTGATAGCAGAAATTTTTTCTATTCTAAAAATCCAAGCCAAGCTATCCGTGATCATTTCACCATTATAAAGAGGAAGGGGAATCTTAAATTCTATAATTTCAATTTTATGCTCGCTTGTTTTGAACATCTCAGACTTCCCGTTTCTATAACTTTTTGTTTCAACTAATTTGATATCTTTTTGAGAGTTTAATCCACATTTAATAATACCCAATGGCATTTTGTAGTGTTTTTCTATGATAGATTTTTGCATCGTTATGTTTCATCTTTAGTTTTACATCTACAAAGTTTATCATGGTTTGTATGGTAAATATGTATTGCCCCTACTAAAGCAGATAAATCCTTTGCTGAAAACACGTGATCTTGCCTAACCTGTCCGTTTCACAGAATGTTAAGTATTTTCAGAGATCTGGTTTCGTTCTTTATGGCGTAATCCCCACACTTTAATCTCCTGCATCATCGGTATAGTGGTCTGGCCGAATTCTGTTAAACTGTATTCTACTGTAGGAGGGACGGTTGGAAATATTTCGCGACTGACCAAGCCATCCTCTTCCAGTTCGCGGAGTTGTGAGGTAAGCATAGTAGGAGTGATGCCCGTTATTTCTCTTTCCAGCACCTTAAAGCGTTTGGGACTCTCTTTGATAAGGGCATGAAGGATGCGTAATTTCCACTTTCCGCTCAGTAAGGTAACCGCATATTCAACCGGACATGAAATTTCTTCTTTTTTCTCTCTTTTTTTCGTGCTCATTACCAGAAAGCTATAGTTTTCTATACTAATACAGTTTTTGTGTACTACTTGTAAAAATATAGTAATGGACATACGTTTGCAAACATAACTCTAATGAGAAAGAAATATATGCAAGATATGCTCCAACGCCGGATGGGTTTTGATGAACTGGGTAAAGCCTATCCCAAAGATTCGTCAGTAAAAGTAGAACCCATTACAATTAATGGAATAAGCTGTTTCTGGTTTACACCAGAGCAGGCAATTACAAACAAAGTGATTGTGTATCTACATGGAGGAGCTTTTGCCGTAGGCTCTATACGATCCCATGAAAGCATGGTCTCTCATTTTGCTAGTCGGTTCCAGACAAAAATTCTGTTTATTGACTATTCATTGGCACCTGAACATCCTTATCCAGGTGGAATGAATGATGTACTGGCTGTGTATAGTACCTTACAAAAGCAGTATCCTGATTATACATTTACGTTAATGGGAGATAGTGCAGGAGGAGGGCTGGCAATTTCTTCTATAGCTGCCATGTTTGATCACAACTTATCGTTGCCTCAGGTTGTAGTATTACTTTCGCCATGGATTAGTCTTACTTGTACCAACCCTTCCCATCAGCAAAATGCGGACAAAGATATTATCAATACAGAATATCTGAAAGCAGCAGCCAAAGACTATATAGGAGATAATCCTATGGAAAAAGCGAGTCCAGAATTCCTCACCTTCAACGCATTTCCTCCTGTTCTGATACTGGCAGGTGAAGAGGAAATTCTTCTGGATGATAGTAACAACTTTTACGCCTATATCCGGAAGATACAGAAGGAATCCTATTTACATGTTTACAAAAAACAGAAACATGTATGGACATTGGCTTCTATTCAGAGTGAGGCTTCCCAGCAAGCGCTGAAGGTTATAGCAGAATTTTTGGAGAATAATTCCTAACTATTAATTCTATTTTGATGTGGTGATATGCCAAACAAGGTATTTTGAAATACCCTCTCTTAAAGAAATTCCTTTTTTGTGCATGATCACCCTTTGTTATCCTGTGAAAGGATCTACTCCTCCCTATCCTCCTGTAAGGATATCTCCCTTCTCTGTCCTTCTGAAAGAAACTCATATCTTGTAAAGGTTAAGAAAAAGTGCAATTTTGAATAAAATACTTGGTTAGTAAACTATTCACCCCTTGTAAGAGCCCTAAAAGAAACATAGATATGTTGAGTAGGCTATTCTTTCAATACTATCGATCAAAAGGACTTAGGCCTTACAAGGATTTCCTCTCTTTGCTGTTGAACAGTACCAAAGAACACTAGCTTTATTTTGCATCGTATTTTAAGCATCGTATTTTAAGCATCGTATTTTAACTAGTGATTCTGCATTCTATGAGCTAAACCAATGGAGTAGGATGGGTGAATAGATTTTTATCAAGGCAGTTCTATCAAGAGTTGCGTTTTACGTTTTGTTCACTTCTTATCCATTTTATGTGTATGAGCACTCCTTCTGCAAACACTTCTTCTTGTGTGAATCCTCTCAAATATTGTGTAGGAATCGATGTCGCTAAAGACAGCTTGAAAGTCTGTTTGAGTGTACTTTTGCCTGATTTACAGATCAAAGTCAAAGCCAGTACCCAGTTTGCCAATACCGAAAAAGGATTTGAATCTTTTTGGATCTGGATCCATAAGCATTCTAAACACAAATCACAAGCAACTCAAGCAGATGCAGGCAAAGCCTGTGACTCGGTTCCTTTACACTTTTTGTTGGAGGCAACCGGGATCTATCATGAGAAAATAGCCTGGTTCTTATATAGTAAACAAGAGCAGGTTAAACAAGCACAGATGATGCAGGTTCATGTGATTTTGGCCAATAAAGCCCGAGCGTATCTAAAAAGCATGGGCTACAAAAGCAAGAATGATAAATTGGATGCCAAAGGCCTGGCCCAAATGTGTGCAGAAAAAAGTTTACCCTGTTGGAAACCTGTTTCCAAAGCTATTTATCACTTACGCAGTTTAACCCGTTTGCATGAGGATTTGCAAATTCAGAAAACAGCCCTAACCAATCGCTTACAGGCCTTACAGGCAAGTATGTATGAACCCAAACAGGCCAGCAAGTCACTGAAAACCATCCTCAAAACCCTCCATACCCAACTCCAATCGCTCGAAGAGCAAATCCGACAAGTGATCGGGAAAGATCCACAGTTAGCTAAAAAGTATAGCTGTGTCAACTCAATCAAAGGTATTGGGCTAATGACTTTTGCCGTGATTGTAGCTGAAACCGACGGATTTGCCCTGATCGAAAACCAGGCACAATTGTGTAGTTATGCCGGCTATGATGTAATTGAAAACCAATCAGGGAAACGAGCAGGTCTGGGTCGGATCAGTAAAAAAGGCAATGCCCATATTCGACGGGTGTTGCATTTACCTTCTTTTTCAGTGGTCAAATACGAGAGAAGATTTACCGTTTTCTATCAGCGTATTTTTGAAAGAAGTTATCT